>NZ_MQTZ01000011.1 GCF_001939115.1 Leptolyngbya sp. 'hensonii'
GGTTAGTCSGGGGGGCGGTGGATTTAATTCTGGTTGGTTGAACGGATGCCCGTCGATCGGAACACCGGGTTGAGGCGGTGGCCGGTTGGGATTGGGGAAGCGGTTGCGATCGGGTGGGGGCAGGGGCTGAACCTGCTGCTGGCGAGGGGGTTGAAACGGTCCCTGGGGTGGAGCGGGAAGACGGGGAGGGGTCAGTGCGGTCACCAGCGCAATCACCAGAAGAATCCACTCCAGGTAGAGTAGCAACCGAATCGGACGGTTATGCCAGGGTGACCATTTCATGGATGCTGTTTTTACCTGCTCTGTGGATCGGGTTGCCCCTGGTCAAAACATGACAAACCTTGCAGCTAACATCTGCACAAATCAGAGGCTTGGATCAAAGGCTCAATTTAAATTCCAGTTTAGGGAGTTATCCCCTGAAAAACGAGGGTCTAATTGCCTGAATCCTCTGGTCCTTTGGGACTAAGTGGCATCGTTCTCTGGGACCAGAAAGGGTAGGGGGGAAAGCAGTCCTTCCGACTCAGTTAAGTTGGTCACAGCGATCCAGGTGAGGACAGGGGGGTCGCCCATAGGATGGGCATATCTCGCAAATCAAGCTTGTTATTCCCTGGAGCATCAGATGAAACCCTTTTCCCTTCCTCTCTGGATGCCAGCTCTGCTGACCCTGCCGATCGCTAGCACTGTTGCCCTCGCCAACCCCTGCATGCCCCCGGATAACCCTGGCAATCCCCCTGGAAATTTGCCCCCATCAGGAGGGAATCCATTACCCCCACCCTTGCAGCGCCTGAATCTGACTGCCGAGCAGCAGAAAAAGATCCAAACCATCCTATCGGAGGAGCGCTCAGGAGCCGAAAGCCTGATGCAACAGTTGCGTCAGGCTGACGAAAAGATGAGATCGCTGCTGGCTGCCAATGCCAGTGCGGATGAGCTGCGGAAGCAGAATCGAGAAGTCCAGCGGTTGCGCCAAGCCATGGATGAGCGTCGCTTTGAGGTCATGCTCAAGATGCGGGAGGTGCTGACACCAGAGCAGCGGGCCAAGCTGGCTGCCGATCGTCCCCCTGGCCCGCCCCAGCCCCCAGCCCCTCCGGCTCCATAGGACAAGCCTTGCAGATCAACATGTGACGGTGCTCCCTGTGTAAGACCAATTCCTGACTGGCGCAGACCCGATCTCCATTGGGCAGAGATCGGTCGCGCCCCTATCCCGAAACCCTGATCAAGGAATAACTCATGAGAACACTTCTAGGACCGAATCAAACTGCCGTGACCGTTTTTAGTTCTCTGCAAGTCAAGGAAGATGGCTTTGCCTTCGATCCGACCACAGGAGACAGTTACCTGTTGAATCCTACCGGACAGGAAGTCTTGCGCCTTTTGCAACAGGGCCACAGCCCCCACAAAATTGCGATAACTCTGGTGCAGACGCTTGGTGTGGCCCAGGGAATCGCTGAGCGCGATGTTACAGATTTTGTCCAACAGCTCACCCTCTTAGGGGTCATTGGAGTTAACCGATGAAACCCCTGACGATCGCCGTGACTGGTATTAACGCTGTGGATAATCCCGGTCCCGGGACCGGAGTTGCCCGCAGCCTGCGGGAAGCCCAATTGCCCATGCAAATCCTGGGATTGGCCTACGATGTGATGGAACCGGGTCTGTACATGGATTGGCTCTTCGATCGCCGCTTCATCATGCCCTATCCCTCGGCTGAACCTGATCTATTGCTAGAACGGTTGGAGCAGATTCAACAGCAGGTCGGCCTCGACTGTGTGATTCCCAACTTTGATCTGGAACTACCCCTCTATATTCGCTGTGGTGAAGCGCTGCAGGCTATGGGCATCCACACCTATCTGCCCACCAAGGAACAGTTTTCCCTGCGGCATAAGGCTCGCCTTGTGGAAGCGGTGGCTGCTTTTGGGGGACATACCCCCCGGACCTTCACCGCCAGTTCGATCGGAGAACTGCGGGATGCAGCGGTGGAACTGGGGTTTCCCCTGATGATCAAGGGGCCATACTACCAAGCTTATCGGGTGACAAACCAGGCAGAATTGCTACGCCATTTCCATGCCCTGGCGGCGGAATGGGGCTATCCCATCATCCTGCAGCAGATTGTCATCGGGACGGAACTGAACCTGGTGGGCGTGGGCGATGGGGCCGGTGGCCATCTGGGTCTGGTTGCCATTAAGAAGATGGGCACGACCGATCTGGGCAAGATCTGGAGCGGGGTGACGATCGACCATCCCGGCTTGCTGGCCACGGCTGAAGCCTTTCTGCGCCATACCCGCTGGCGAGGCCCCTTTGAACTGGAGTGCATTGCCGATCGGGACGGACGCATCGACCTGATTGAGATTAATCCCCGCTTCCCCGCCTGGACTTACTTTGCGACAGGGGTGGGGGTAAACCTGCCCGCCCGACTGGTGGGGGCTGCCTTGGGCCTGCCCCTGCCCCCCATCCCATCCTATGAAGCTGGGAAGTTTCTCATGCGCTACACCTACGAAATTGTGACGGATACGGCTCCTCTACAAACCCTCGTGACTCTGGGAGAGAGATAAGATGCAAGCTTACGCCAAGCCAGTCATTCACAAGTTACACAGTGGCACGATGAACAAGTTCGCAGGGGCTGCTCCCCGGCAGCGTCGTGTCCGATCGGAAATTGCAGGGGTGCCGGTAGAGGAGCTGGTGCAGCGGTTTGGGTCGCCCCTGTTTGTTTACTCGGAACGAACCCTGCGGCGACAGTTCCGCACGATTCGTAACGCCTTTGCCACCCGCTATCCCGAAGTTACCTTCGGCTGGTCCTACAAAACCAACTACCTGAAAGCCATCTGTGCCATTCTGCATCAGGAGGGGGCGATGGCTGAACTGGTTTCTAAGATGGAGTACGACAAGGCGAAGGTCCTGGGGGTTCCTGGCCAGCAAATCATCTGGAATGGTCCCCATAAGCCCTTTGATGCCCTGGAAGCAGCGGTGCGGGATGGGGTGACGATCAACATCGATCACCTGGATGAGGTGGAGGATCTAGAGGCGATCGCAACCCGTCTGGGGCGGCCTCTCGAGGTGGGCATGCGCCTGAATCTGGATTCAGGCATTCAGCCTTGTTGGTCCCGCTTTGGTTTTAACCTGGAGTCGGGTCAGGCTATGGATGTGGTGCAGCGGTTAGTGGATGGGGGTAAATTGCGGCTGGTGGGGCTGCATTGCCACATTGGCACCTTCATCATGGACCCCCAGGCTTATGCCCAGCAGGTAGAGAAGATGGTGCAGTTTGGCTATGACGTGGAAGCCCGTTGGGGCTGGCGGATGAATTATCTTGATATTGGTGGGGGCTTTCCCTCCCGCAGTCGCCTCAAGGGGGTCTACCATGCGGCGGATGTGGTGCTGCCCTCGATCGACGACTATGCCGATGCCATCTGTGATACCCTCTGGCGGACCCTGAAACCGGGTCACCGGCCCCGCCTGATCATTGAATCGGGCCGGGCGGTGATCGATGAGGCCGGGTCCTTGATTACCAGTATCTGTGGTACGAAACGATTACCCAATGGCACACCGGCTTATGTCATGGATGCGGGTGTGAATCTCCTGTTTACGGCCTTTTGGTATCGCTTTGATATCGCTATGGCCCGCGCCATTCCCGGTCCCTGTGAGATTTCGGTCCTCTATGGTCCCCTCTGCATGAATATCGATGTGGTGGATGAGGGAATTTCCCTGCCGCCGCTTTCTCGGGGCGATCGGCTAGTGGTTTCAACGGTCGGGGCTTACAACAATACCCAGTGGCTCCAGTTCATTGAGTATCGGCCCAATGTGGTGCTGGTGACAGAGGCGGGTGAGGTGGAGCTGATCCGATCGGCAGAAGACCTGAGCGATCTGGATCGACGGGAGCATCTTCCCTCCCATCTGGCCACCCGATCGGGGATGGAGAGTCAGCCATGCTAGATCTGCCGATCGGCGCGTCCTCCTCAGCTCACCCGCTCTCAGGGGCACAGAGGGGGGTGCCCCCCTCGAAACAGCGATCGGTTCGATCGATCCTCCACCCCATTGTCCAACCCCTGGGAGCGTTGCTCCAGGCGGTTTGTGCAGCCACCTCCGAAATTCTCTTCCTGCGTGGGATTCTGCCTGGTGCGCTGCTCCTCTCGGCCATGCTGCTGCAGCCCTCTGTTCTGGCTATGGGGTTGGTTGGAGTCTTTGCTGCGGTTGCCTTTGCCCGCATCACCCAATTGGGGCAGACCTATCTGGGGCAGGGGCCATTCTTATTTAATCCCCTGCTGGCCGGACTCGGGGTCGGCTATTTGTTCCAACTCAGTCCGGCGGCCCTGTTCCTGGCTGCTGGGGCTGGGGTGCTGGCCTTTCTGCTAACCTGGGTCCTGTCCCATGTGCTCCGGACCTTCTTCTACCTGCCGGTGCTGAGCCTGCCTTTTGTGGTGGTGAGTTGGGTCGTGCATCTGGCTGCCTATCGCTATGCCGGTCTCAAAGCTGCCGTAGTGCCGGTCTATGCCTATACCATCGGTTTGCCTCTCCCGATCGAAGGCTTTCTTCGCACCCTGGGGTTGATTTTCTTCCTGCCCAATGTTTGGGTGGGTATTGTGGTGGTGGCTCTCCTCCTAGTCAATTCCCGCATCCAGTTTCTCCTGGTGTTGCTGGGCTATGCCCTGGGAACGACTGTGCGTGGGATTCTCACCGGCACCTTTGCCTATGTCTACTATGATCCGGCAGCCCTGAACTTCATGCTGGTCGCCCTGGCGATCGGTGGCTTCTATCTCCTGCCCTCACCCCGCAGTTATCTTCTAGCCGGAATCAGCGTCGCTCTGGCTGCCATCGTCGGGGAGGCCATTAGCGTCTTTTGGGCAGCGGTGGCCCTGCCGGTGCATGCCCTACCCTACAATTTGGTGACGCTGTTGTTGCTGTATCTGCTGGGGTTGGCGGGGTCTCGCTCCCTGGCCCGTTATCCTCAGGCGTCTCCAGAAAAAACCCTGGACCATGAACTGACTATCCAGCGCCGGTATCAAGGGACGGGCCGCACCCTGATGGTGCCCTTCACCGGACGGTGGGTGACCTGGCAGGGCTTTGAGGGAGCCTGGACCCATCAGGGGCTGTGGCGCTATGCTTGTGATTTCCTGATTCGGGATGATCAAGGGCAGACCCACCGGGATGTTGGATTGCAACTGACGGACTACTATGCCTTCCAGAAGCCGGTGCTGTCCCCGATACGAGGTTGGGTGGTGCGGGTAGTGAATGACCTGCCGGACTGCGCGATCGGAACGGTGGATCAGGCCCACAATTGGGGCAATGCGGTGGTGCTCTACGATGAACGCGGGTTCTATGTGGAAATTTCCCACTTTGCCCAGCACAGTATTGTGGTCAAGGCTGCCGATCGGGTGGAGCCGGGGACCCTATTGGGGCGCTGTGGTAACTCTGGTTATTCTCCCCAACCCCATATTCATATCCAGGTGCAGCTCCAACCCGATATTGGAGCGGCCACGGTTCCGTTCAGCTTTGTTAATCTCCTGGTGGATGGCCAGTTCCAGACAGAATCGATTCCTGCAGTGGAGTCGGTGCTGGAGCCAGTGCGACCTGATCTGGTGCTGGCCCAGGCTATGACGTTCCCGATCGACAGTCGTCTCTCCTTCTGCAAGATGCGTCGGGGCCAGGTGGTCGGGCGGTTGGAGGTGGTGGTCAAGATGGCGGTGGATGGCTCCTTTTATCTGGATTCCGGTAAAGCCAAACTGTTCTTTGGGCGGGACGATACCGTTTTGATGTTCCATCGCATGGAGGGAGAGGATCCCTGGTTGCGGCTCCTCTGGCTGGCTGTTCCCCGCCTGCCCCTCATCCGGCAGGTGGGCCATGCCTGGCAGGACTATCTGCCCATCAGTACCGTGAGCGGTGGTTTCCCCTGTCTTCTGTATCAGTTCGCCAGCGCCTTCTGGCCCCAACTGGCCTCTGTTTCGTATCAGGGGTATTGGGAAACGAATGAGACCCTGACGGGCAGATTGCAATTGCCTGGGACTCGACAGACCCTGTCCACGTCTGTGATCTTTGCGTCTACTGGGGAATGGTTGAAGGTGGGGGTGGGCGATCTCGCCCTGATGTTGATTTAACAGGCCGTTGCCTGGACAGGCAACGGCTCTACAATTCCACAATAAAAACCGATCCTCGGGGTTGATTGTCTTCAACGAAAATGCTACCGCCATGGGCTTCGATCGCCATTTTGCAAAACGCCAGTCCCAAACCAGTTTGGGGAGCTCCCCTGATAATGCTGCCAATATCAAACTTGTCAAAGATCTGTTGGCGGAGCTCTTTACTGACGCCTGGTCCCAAATCTGCGACAGAAATTCTGGTCTGTTTATCAACCGGGTAGTCAATTTTGAGGGTTACCTGACTGCCGGAAGGGGAGAACTTGATGGCGTTGGAGAGTAAATTATCAAAAATCCGTCTAAAAATAGGGCTGTCAATGAATACAGTGTGCTCAACCTTGGGCAGGTCGTTAATCAGTTGGATATTTTTTTGAGCCGCGATCGCCTCAAAATCTTCAAGGGCCATGCTGGCAATGATCCGCAGATCTGCTGGCAGCAAATTTAGATCCATTTTGCCAGATTCCAATTTGGCCATGATCAGTAGGCTGTCAATTAAAGACTGCAACTGCTGCCCGGCAATTCCAATCTGTTGTATTTTCCGGAGCGGTTTTTCATCCAGTCCCAGCAGTTTCAGAAACTCACAGGATAGGGTGATGCTGGAAAGAGGATTTCGCAGGTCATGCACAATCATATTGACCAGATCTTCGCGCACCTGCATGAGGGTTTTTAAGGCATCATACTGTTGCTTGATCCGCAGCATGGAACGAACCCTGGCCCGTAATTCAACCCCGTTCACCGGTTTGCTCACAAAGTCATCGGCACCAGAATCGAGGCATTGGGCCAGGTCTTCCTTGGTGTTCAGGGCCGTGACCATGATGACGGGAATGTGTTGCAATTGCGGTTGAGCTTTAATGTGTCGGCAGACCTCAAAGCCATTGAGTCCTGGCATCATGACATCCAGCAAAATAACATCGGGCTGGTGCTGTTCCAGATAGGCTAAGGCCTCGCTCCCATTGGGGACGTAACTCAATTGGTAGGACTCTTTAAACAGAAGAATCTCGATAACGTCAAAGTTACCTGGTTCGTCATCCACAATCAGTAAAGAAATGGGCGGATTTTCTGGACTCATGATTGCAGGGGTGATTTACACTATCCAAACAAGGATTTCAAATGACGGAGATCACCAGAGGCGTCACTGCCTTGCTGCATTCATTTTTCCCACTCCAGTGCTATTCCTAGCACAGCTATCAACTGAACGCGGGGCAGCAACACCAGAAAAGAACAATGAGGTGTCCAGATTCAGAATGCAATTTTTCTCCTGACTTCTGCCTCCCTTCCATCGCCCCCTGTCCCAGCTTAAATCAGCAGGGGCTAATCCTGTAAAAAAAATTGCTGGAAAAATAAAATACTAGGAGAGGGAGGCGGCTGTCGGGAGGAGAGTTGTTTCAAACCAGTAGTGAAAAAGATCGCGGATGGTCCGTTTTAGCTCTTGAGCTCCCATGGGCTTGAGGACATAACTGTTGGCACCGTAGTGATAACAGATTTCCACATCCTTGGGATTGGAAGAGGTTGTCAAAACGATAATCGGAATGGTTTTAAGCTGATCCTCTTGTTTAATTTGATGAATGATGTCCCGGCCATCCGTACCGGGCAGGTTCAGATCCATCAGGATCAGGGCTGGGGGAGGTGCGTTCTTGAGGGTTGTATAGGAACCTGTACGGTATAAATAGTCCAGGGCTTCATCCCCGTCTATGAATCTTCGAACTTCAATATCCAGCGAAAACTGACGCATGATCCGCGCTAAGGCAGCGAAATCCTCGTCGCTATCCTCAATGGCTACAATTGTTTTGCTGCTCATTAGGGTGGGTTGAATAAAAATTGGCTCCCGAGACTTGATTTTACAGCTATTCCATTGGTATGGAGAGGGAGTAGAGATGGTCCCTGGCTCGGAGATCTGTCCATCCCACCCCCTTAAAACTTGCCGTTTTGCCGGGCTAGCTCTGGCTCACTTTTTCCCGTTCCAGAAACTTCTCCAGCTCAGTCAGGGCTTCTGCGTCCACCTTGGTCTGCATGGGGCAAAACTTGGGACCACACATGGAACAGAATTCGGCGGTTTTGTAAATGTCGGCTGGGAGAGTCTCATCGTGATACTCCCGCGCCCGATCGGGGTCCAGCGCCAACTCAAACTGGCGATTCCAGTCGAAGTTGTAGCGGGCTCGGGAGAGTTCATCGTCCCGATCTCGGGCTCCTGGACGGTGGCGGGCGATATCAGCGGCGTGGGCGGCAATCTTATAGGCGATCAGGCCATTCCGCACATCCTCCGCATTGGGTAGGCCCAGGTGTTCCTTCGGGGTCACGTAGCACAACATGGCTGTTCCGTACCAACCGGCCATGGCGGCTCCGATCGCAGAGGTGATGTGGTCATAGCCCGGTGCAATATCTGTGACTAGGGGACCGAGGACGTAGAAGGGAGCTTCGGAACATTCTTCCATCTGCTTCCGGACATTGAACTCAATCTGATCCATGGGCACATGGCCTGGTCCTTCCACCATGACCTGAACATCGTGTTCCCAGGCCCGTCGGGTTAGCTGACCTAAGGTTTTGAGCTCTGCTAACTGGGCGGCATCGGAGGCATCATGGGTGCAACCGGGTCGCAGGGAATCCCCCAGACTGAAGGAGACATCGTACTTCTTAAAGATCTCGATGATGTCATCAAAGTGGGTATACAGCGGATTCTGCTTGTGATGGTGCAGCATCCAGCGAGCGATGATGCCTCCGCCTCGGGAGACAATCCCTGTGAGCCGACTGCGGACCAGGGGTAGGTGTTCCATCAGAATCCCAGCATGGATGGTCATGTAGTCCACCCCCTGCTGAGCATGCTTCTCAATCACCTGTAGAAAATCATCTGGGGTCAGCTTTTCGATCGTGCCATGGACGCTCTCCAACGCCTGATACACCGGCACCGTCCCGATCGGCACCGGAGAAGCTTGGATAATGGCTGTCCGGATTTCGTCTAGATTGCCTCCACCGGTGGATAGATCCATCACGGTATCCGCTCCATATTTCACAGCCAATTGCAGCTTACCGACTTCCTCACCCAAGTTGGAAGAGTTAGGAGAAGCTCCAATATTGGCATTGACTTTGCATCTGGAAGCAATCCCGATACACATCGGTTCCAGGTTGGGGTGATTGATATTGGCAGGAATAATCATCCGCCCCCGGGCCACCTCTTCCCGAATCAGTTCGGGGGGCAAATTTTCCCGCTGGGCCACCCCCTGCATTTCTTCTGTAATCACCCCCTGTCGGGCATAGTGCATTTGAGTAACATTACTCTGCCCGCGACGCTTCGCGATCCATTCTGTTCGCATATTCAGTTCCTCGAATAAACAGCTTCCCTCCGCTGGTATTACCCAGTAAACTGGCTCAAAGCTGAGACCCGATCTGAGGGTATCGAGGCTCTTGCGAGGGCTAAGAGTCAGTTTAAATCAGGTTCTAAGGGACTATCTCAGCCTGATTTCAGGTCAGGCACCCCTAGCTTGGCTATTGATCCTACCATTGAGCTATCGGGAAGCACTGAATATTCAGGAAGTCTTACAGAAATCGTCGTCAAGTTCCCTGGCTTTAGTTGTGGACCTGCGTCAAACAATTTGCTTCAGGTACTCCTGATCCGTCATCAGGTGGCGGTTGTTTTCGATTCGATCGAGAAAGACTAGCCCTTCCAGGTGATCATATTCATGCTGGAAAATGCGGGCGATAAACTCTGTGAATTGTTGGCGGTGAAAGTGTCCCTGACGATCGGTGTACTCCACCTCGATCGCCCGGTATCGGGGCACCAGGCCCCGCAGTCCCGGTACACTCAGACACCCTTCCCAACCTGATACCACCTCATCGGAGTGGGCTACCAGGTGGGGATTGAGCAGCGCGGTTGGCTCCATCTCTGGTGCCTGGGGATAGCGGGCATTAGGATGGGAAGCCACAATCAGCAATTGGTAGGGTTGACTTACCTGGGGAGCGGCCAGGCCAACCCCATGCTTCTGGGTTAGGGTGATCAGCAGGTTATCAATCAGGGTTTGAATGGTTAGATCGTGAATGTCCTCGATTGGCTGAGCGGGTTGGCGCAGAATCGGGTCACCCAATTGGGCAATGTTTAGGATAGGGCTCATGGGATTGGGTTTTGGTGGCGTTTGCTATAGAGACGTTGGAGGTAACGTCTCTATAGCGATGGGGGTTAATTGTCGGCGGTGCGCACTGGGAACGCCCCAGGTTGCAAGGTGAGCGCCACCGATCGCCCGTTACGCCGCACCTCGATCGAGAGATTGCCTCCCACAGAGCTGTCTTCTACAGCTCGCTGCACCTGATCTGCTGTTTTGACGATCTGGTTATCGATCCGGACAATCACATCACCAGTCCGCAAGCCTCCTTTGGCTGCGGGTGAATTTCGGATCACTCTCACCACCAGGATCCCCTGATCGTCCTGAACCTCAAAGTTACTATTGGGGTCACTATTAATGTTGCGCTTGAGTTCTGGTGTCAGAGTTGCCATCTGAATCCCCAGGTAAGGGTGATCAACCCGGCCTTTGGTAATTAACTGATCGGCAATCCGGCGAGCGGTGTTGATCGGAATCGCGAAGCCCAGGCCCTGAGCGCCCCCAATAATGGCTGTATTCATCCCGATGACCTCTCCACGCTGATTCAACAGGGGACCACCGGAATTGCCGGGGTTAATCGCGGCATCAGTCTGAATGAAGCCAACTCGCTTGTCAGGAACCCCTACCTGAGAGGGGGTACGACCTGTGGCGCTAATGATCCCGGCGGTGACGGTATTATCCAGACCCAGGGGATTCCCGATCGCGATCGCCCACTCTCCTGGCCTCAACTGATCGGAGTTCCCTAGGGAGACTGTGGGTAGGTTGCTGGCCTGAATCTTAACCACAGCCACATCTGTGACGGGATCAGTGCCCAGCACCTTGCCCTGGAAGTTTCGTCCATCCTTTAAGGTGACGGTGACGGTATCGGCCCCATCGACCACATGGGCATTTGTGAGAATCATCCCGTCTGTCGTGGTAATAAATCCAGAGCCAGTGCCACGTTCGACCCGAGTGGCGGGAGGCATCTGGAACTCCGAACCGAAGAACTGTCGGAAAAAGGGATCGTTAAAGGGCTCTGGAATTCGATTCTTGACGGTACGGGCTGAATCAATTCGGACGACTGCGGGTCCTGTTCGTTCTACTGCAGTTGCAATAAAGTTGGCACCAGATTCGTCAGCCGGTAAGCGGATCTGGGCAATGACAGGGTCCGTCTGGACGGGCTTGGCTTCGGCTGGGATCAACCAGCGGCTGCCTGCAAACATCATCCCTGCACCTAGCATCATTGACAGGAGATAGGTGGAGGGCGTTTTCCAGGGCTTCCAACCCTGGCGAGAAGAGGTGTGATGATGCATGGTCATGGTTTCAGTTTTTCCCTATAAATAATCCAAAAGTGATGGGTAACCCGATGGGAAGAGGAATACCTTAATATTAAATTTCTTGCCAAATGAGCTGCGACTCGATAGGCTTTTGCATCTGAGCATAATGTTGCCGTCAGGGTTTGATATCCAGAGCTTGAAAATCAGCCTTGGGAGGTGGAATAGTCTTCCAGGCTTATTGGTATGGGTTCATGCCTCAATCTCTGTGCCCATCCTCAGTTTACGGAGTCATTATGACGTGGTCATGGCATCCCTGTTTCAGGATTATGAATACCCGGATTCGTCCCACTGATCTGACTAATAAGACTGAAAAGCGATCGTTTTGCTCCCATGGGTAGCTTTTTTGGCCAAATGGGCTGCAGTCCTTTTGTTTCAGCCCAATTAGAGATATAACTCTATTGATGGTAGTTCAAGAGTGAATATTTGCCTCCAGCCTCTAGATGTAGAGCTAAGGGGGCTCACTTGTGCTCTCTGTTTTTGGAAATCTTTGTCCTGAAGAATTTCTGGACAATGGGTTCCTCTATGATCCGGCTCAGCAGTGCGCGGTTAATAATCCTTCCTTGAACAGTTGAGGTTAGCTGTGGAAATCGCTATCGACAGTCTATGGGACCAGGTCTTGGAGCGTTTGCAGCTTACGCTGACTCGACCAACCTTTGAAGCCTGGATCAAGACTGCCAGTGCCGAGCAATTAGAAGATAATTGCCTGGTCATTCGTACCCCGAATCCGTTTGCACGTAACCGGATCCAGAGATACTACATCAAAGATATTGCAAAAGCCGTAGAAGAAATTCTGGGTCATCCGATCGATATTCATATCACGGTGGTTCAGGGAGATGAGACGGCTGTGATGGATGCCTCCTCAGAGGCATTGTGGCCTCTGCCTCCTGAAGCGCCGCCTGTGGAACCAGGGGCAACGAATCATCGCCCGCGCCTGAGTGATCTGAATCCCAAGTATGTGTTCTCCCGGTTTGTGGTGGGTCCCAATAGCCGGATGGCCCATGCAGCGGCTCTGGCTGTGGCAGAATCCCCCGGTCGCGAGTTTAATCCCCTGTTCCTCTGTGGGGGTGTGGGATTAGGTAAGACTCACCTG
Organism: Leptolyngbya sp. 'hensonii'; assembly: GCF_001939115.1. Lineage (GTDB taxonomy): Bacteria > Cyanobacteriota > Cyanobacteriia. The sequence continues at coordinate 12,608 of NZ_MQTZ01000011.1, forward strand.
ATGCAGGCGATCGGCCACTACCGCCTGGAGATGGATCCCGATGCTCGGATTTTCTATGTATCTACCGAGCAATTTACCAATGACTTGATCTCGGCGATTCGACGGGATAGCATGCAGAGTTTTCGGGAGCATTACCGGGCTGTGGATGTTCTACTGGTCGATGATATCCAGTTCATTGAAGGGAAAGAATATACGCAGGAAGAATTTTTTCATACCTTCAATACCCTGCATGAAGCGGGTAAACAGGTTGTCCTAGCCTCCGATCGCCCGCCCAATCTCATCCCCCGTCTGCAAGAGCGCTTGTGTTCTCGCTTTTCCATGGGGTTGATTGCGGATATTCAGGCTCCGGACCTGGAAACCCGAATGGCCATTCTGCAGAAAAAAGCAGAATACGAAAATATCCGTTTGCCCCGAGATGTGATTGAGTATGTCGCCTCCAGCTACACTTCCAACATTCGGGAACTGGAGGGTGCCCTGATCCGAGCCGTTGCCTATATTTCCATCTCCGGCTTGCCGATGACGGTGGAGAATATTTCCCATGTGCTGAATCCCCCCGCTGATCGGATCGAAGCCTCCCCGGAAGCGGTCATCCGGGCTGTTGCAGATGCCTTTGATGTTTCAGTGGAAGAACTCAAGGGCCATTCCCGTCGCCGTGAAATCAGTCAAGCTCGCCAAATTGGGATGTATCTGATGCGCCAGCACACAGATTTGAGCTTGCCTAAAATTGGCGAAATGTTTGGGGGGAAGGATCACACAACGGTTATGTATAGCTGTGAAAAAGTGGCTCAATTGCGGGAAACGGATGCCAGCCTGTCGCAGACGTTGCGCCAGCTGGGCGATCGTCTCAGCCATACCAGTTAGGCTCACTTTCCCGTATGATGCATGATAGAGATATCGTACCTACACCCTATCTCTATGCTGGGAATCTGTTTATGGGCGGTGAGACATCTCTGGCCAGAGAAATCAGGTTTAGTGGATTGATTCCCTGTTTAAACATCCTGTCCCCTATCCATGAAGGTGATCCTCCTCCAGTGATTGCGATCTATCCCGGCAGTTTTGATCCCATTACCTTTGGCCACCTCGATATTATCGAGCGGGGCTCCCGGCTATTTGAGCGTGTGATTGTCGTGGTGTTATGTAATCCTGTCAAGAGTCCCCTTTTTACGGTTTCCCAGCGGCTGGAGCAAATTCGCTTTTCCACGGCGCATTTGAATAATATTGAAGTGGACAGCTTCGATGGACTGGCCGTGACCTATGCCCGGTTACGCAATGCTCAGGTGCTTTTGAGAGGTCTGCGGGTTCTGTCTGATTTTGAACGAGAACTGCAGATGGCCCATACGAATAAAACGCTCTCGGATCAAATTGAGACGATTTTTCTGTCTACCTCTACCGAGTATGGCTTCCTCAGTAGTAGCCTGGTTAAGGAAATTGCCAGGTTTAATGGCCCTGTTGATCATCTTGTGCCAAAACATGTTGCTTTGGATATCCACCAATGTTACGCCAAAACTCAACTAGCAGCAGCCCCAACCTCAACGGATCTGCAAACCACGCCGGATCTGCTCCCAACGGAACCTCGTCTGGAGAACCTGCGAGAACAGGGGGTGTAGATGTTCAACGGGAACTCAATCGCCTGGAAGAGATTGTTCTGGATAGTCCCCGCATTCCCCTGAGTCGGCGCACGATGGTCGATGAAGAGCAGTTGCTGGATCAGCTTGACTTGATTCGTATGAATCTGCCGACCGCCTTCCAGGAAGCGGAGGAGATTATCCGTCATAAGGAAGAAATTTTTCGCCAAGCTGAGCACTATGCTCAGGAAATTATTCAGACTGCTGAGCGGCGAGCTGCCCAGATTCTAGATGAAATTGGGATCATTCGGCAGGCTGAGCAAGAGGCCAGGCAGATTCGCCAGAAAGTACAGCAGGAATGTGAGGCGGCTCAGCAGCAGACGATCGCGGAAATGGAGCGGTTACAGCGACAGGCGCAACAGGAGATTCAAGAATTACAGCGACGGGCGATCGCGGAGGCAGAGGATATTCAGCAGGGGGCAGATGCTTATGCAGATGCAATGCTGCGAGACCTGGAGCAACGCCTGGGTGAAATGCTGCGGATTACCCGCAATGGACGGCAACAACTCCAACCAGAAGTTCCGGGGCACCGATCGCGAGATTCGCACCAAAATGCGCCTGCAACCCGATCGGCTCCTCGCAAAAACTAGGGCAAGTCAGGCTCGATCCAAGCTTCAGCAGCGATAGCCTTAGGCGTGGAGGTTTTCTCCACATGAATTTTTCCGGGCTGGGTCAGGCCCTGTAATCTGGGCTCAAGAGATTGTGTTGCGAGTTGTTATAGATTCAGTATCCGTAAATGGGCTACGGAAAGTCACTCATGTAACTAAATAGTTGTTGTTTTCAGTAATTTTAAGGGGTAAAACCCCTCAAGGTACTCTACCCTCTTCTCACTCTTCCGTATCTCTACTACGCTGTCTTAAGAAATCGATACAGCTTTGAACTTGCAAATCAGCTCTGAAAGGTTTAGCCCCAAGAAAAGATTTGTACCGGTTCCTGTTGGCCTGTGGCGAAAACCATTGGGTTTTTTCCTGGCAGTATTTCGAGGGGACTGGATAGTTTTCCTAAGGCACATGGGTTTATTCCTTGATTCGATCAGAAGGAGTATGAAGTGAGACGACGACTGTGGTTGCTCGGTACGGGGCTTCTCAGTTCCCTCATTCTGGGAGTGACAGCACCCTGGGTGAAAGCCCGCGAATCCGTCTTGCCGGACCAGGATGTTTTGCAAATTACGTTACAAACAAACTGGCAAGGATCCTCTTTTCCTGTCGAAAACTTTCAATCCTATACGTCGTTGTTTGGGTATCGCCGCTCTATAGAGCGATCGATGCCAGAGTTTCATGCTGGTCTGGATATGGCTGCTCCTGCAGGGAGCTATGTCCGCAGTTGGATGGCAGGACGGGTGATCTCAGTCTCTGATGCCTCTGCCTGTGGCACCTCCGTCAGGATTGAGTCAGGCAATTGGATTCATATCTATTGCCACTTGCAGGGAAGGGTCGAGATTTCTCCCCAGGGCCGATATGTGCTCGATCGCGAGGGTGGCCTCCAGATTTGGGAAGGGCAACCGGTCAAAGCGGGGACGCGCATTGGTCGGGTTGGGATGACGGGCCGAACCACAGGGCCTCATCTTCACTGGGGGCTGCAGTATAACCGGCAGTGGGCGAATCCAGCCCTAGTGCTGCAGAGCATGTATGACCAGCAACAGGTCAGCTACCAGCCTGCCTCCAGGCCGTCCTATTGATGATCAGGAGTGACCCATGCCTCATGCCCTGTCCACTCCTGGCACCCAGCCTCTGAAATCACAGTTCCGTCTTTACGGCTTGGGTGTTGGCCTACTGTCCTTCTGTCTGGTCGGGGGCTACCCGATTCTGGCTAGAACCCAGACGGTTGCCAGCAACAGTGACCTGAACCAGGTCATGACCCAAGTGGAAAGTAATCGCAGTTGGTCAGAAGCCTCCTTTCCGGTGGAAAATTTTCGCGGGTATTCGTCCTATTACGGAGACTCCCGGCTGGTCAATGGCATATCCGACTTCAACCGGGGGATTGATATTGTCACCCAGGAGGGGAGCTATGTCCGGAGTTGGTTGGGGGGGCGGGTTGAGCGTCTGGCTGTGGACCCGGTTTGTGGGGTCACGATCGTCATTCAGTCTGGCCCCTGGCGGCACTCCTACTGTAATCTCCGGGGAACTATCCAACCCGATGCAACGGGTGTCCCGGCCTTGGTAGATTCCACCGGCCAGGTGATGCTGCGGGTGGGACAGGTGGTTCAGGTGGGTAGCCGAATTGGTCGGGTTGGGGTGATATCTCAGATGGGCCAGGCCCTGCTGCATTGGGAAATTCAGTATGGCGATCGCTGGATTGACCCGGCGGATATTCTGACCATGATGTATGCCCAGCAGCAAACCCAGGTCGCAGCGATCCAACCCCTGCGTCAGGATGCAGCTCCAGCCTCCAGGATTGTGATTGCTCTGCGCAGGGCCATCATTGGCCAGGAGAGTGCTGGCAATTTTCGGGCGGTCAATCCTCACTCTGGGGCATTGGGATATGGCCAGGTGATGCCCTTTAATGTGCGGGCCTGGTCGATTGAAGCCCTGGGCTATCCGCTCACGCCGCAGCAATTTATCAATAGTCCACAGTTGCAACTGCAAATTATTGATTACAAATTGGGGCAGTACTGGCAGAGTTCCCTGCGGTTAAGCGGTGGGGATGAGGAAATTGCGGTTCGCATGGTGGCTGCTCAGTGGTACTCCGGAGATCCCAGGCTGTACAACGGCACCAGGGTCCAACGCTATAACGGCGGGCGCTATCCATCGATTCAGGCTTATACTCTAGCGGTGCTGTCCCGCTATAAGACTTTCCGGAACAATTGATAGGGGCCTTCTCCATCGATTCAGTCTCAGAGGTTCGCCTTGAGCTACCTGGACTCCAGCTTCTTTGACCAGGCTTAGATCTGGTGGTTCACGCATCATTTACGAACCTTCGCGCTGTCCCCTGTAATGCCTTTGGCTAGGCACAAAATCAAAACTCAGTTTGAATGGGTGTAGCTTATGGAATTCTGGACCTATCTTCAGTCATCTGTGGCCAGAGAGCCTGTGTCTTCCGAACCTCTGACGGGAGAGCCGGTGGATCTGCCCCAGAAAAAGACCTCGGGTCTGGCCTGGTTTTGCCTGATGGCAGTGACCTTGCCGTTAATGGTGCTGAGTCAGGCCATGCCCGCGATCGCCGCACTGACCCGAGGTAGTCGGGGAACCCAGGTAAGCGCTTTGCAGAGCCGCTTACGGGAAGCGGGCTTTTTTCGTGGTCCCATTACTGGCTTTTATGGGCCTAAGACGGAGCAGGCTGTGCGGCAATTCCAGGCCAGCCAGGGGTTAATTGCGGATGGCATTGTCGGTAGCCGTACTCTGGCGGCACTGAGAGGTCAGTCCGTGGTGCGGGGACAGCAGGCATATAGCCTTAAAACGGTTGAGTTGCAGCGTCTTTTACGGCAGCGAGGGTTTTATTCCGGGCCAGTCGATGGCCTGTATGGTTCCAGGACAAGGGCTGCTGTGAAAGCGGCTCAGCAATCCCTTGGGGTAGTTGCCGATGGAATTCCGGGTCCGATGACGGTAGCTGCCCTGCAGCGTCAGCCCAGGTCTAAAGCGGTTGCGGGGCAAAGCCCCAAAACGGTTGAATTACAACAACTGCTTGCTGAGCGTGGATTTTATACCGGGCCGGTGAACGGTATCTATGGTCCCCGAACGCGATCGGCGGTTCGAAGGGCTCAGCAATCTCTGGGGCTGCCTGCGGATGGGGTCGCAGGCCCCAGAACAATGGCAGCACTGCAAAGTCCACGCAATGTCAGAGTTGAACGCTCAGCCTTGAACCTGGTTGAATTGCAGCAGTTGCTCACTAGTAAAGGCTTTTATGCCGGCCCCATTGATGGGGTTTACGGCCCAGGGACAAGGACTGCGGTCAGAGCGGCTCAGCAGGCTTATGGCCTCATCGTCGATGGGATTCCAGGGCCTACAACCCTGGCTGCCCTGAGGAGTGGGGCTGTTGTCGCCCGACCTCGTCCCCCGATTGTCCCTGCCTCCAAGCCCGACATTCTACCGGTTCCGGCTCCGCCCCCCCGGCGAAATCGGGCTTCCCTGTCCCAGAACAGGCAGATGGCATCCAGATCCCTGGAATTGCAAACGTTACTGGCCCAGAAGGGGTATTACCAGGGGCCAATCGATGGCATCTATGGCACTCAGACCCGGATGGCAGTGCAAAAAATCCAGGCTGAGCAGGGGTTGATTCCGGATGGCATTGTTGGACCTATGACCCTGGTTGCTCTGGCAGAAATCTCTTAATGTTTGGAGAAGACCCACTTGCGCTCTTTAGGGTTCAATCCGTTCGACATTGCCCGCTTTGACCCAGCCTTCCCGGCTGCTACCCTCGACCTGAACCCTTTGCCACTCCCCATCCTGGCTTTGCTCCAGGACAATAACTTTTTCTTTGTAAGCAATGCCACCAATGCGATCGGATGCTGCACTCGGTTCATTCCGCAGGATCAGACCCACCTGTTGAGTCACTCTGGCCTTATAGGTTCCCGGCTGTAGAGTGGGTGAGGGGGAAAGGGTGGGGGTAGGCGTTGTCTCAGACTGGATGGTTGGGGAAACGATAGGTTTCTTCGTTGCTGCCGGGGCTGCGATCGGTTTGTCGTTGGGGAAGATGGGCTTCGGGGGTGGAGCCGTTAATTTGACAATCAGATAGCGAGCTGTAACCACCCCAGCACCAGCAAGGAGGGCTGCAGCCAGCAGGATACCAATAACGAAATTAAATAGACCAGACCAGCTCATAAGCTTAACGTTGATGCGGGACTCGGTTAGTTAGTCCTCCCTGTCTGGAGGCCAGACGGGCTTTGCCTGCGGCTGCCCAATCTTGGAGAAATTGAATTTGGTCTCGGGCAGTTTGCGCCAAAGGAACGACTTGGCTGACTGCCTCTAAAATGTCATCCGTGGTAAAGTCTCGATTCTGGCTGAAACCGATATGCATGGCTTCAATCAGGGCTTGTTCAATCTCCGCGCCTGAAAAATCAGGTGTTTCATAGGCCAGTCGATCTAGATCATAGCTGGTTAAGTTATGGGAGCGCAGGCGAGACAGGTGGACGGCAAAAATAGCTCGCCGCTCTTCCTGGGTGGGTAATCCAACGAAAAAGATTTCATCGAAGCGACCCTTGCGCAGCATTTCTGCTGGGAGAGATTGGACATTGTTGGCGGTTGCCACCACAAAAACAGGAGAGGTCTTCTCCGCTAACCAGGTGATGAACGTGCCAAATACTCGGCTGCTGGTCCCGGCATCTCCTTTGCCATCAAAACCGGAAAATGCCTTGTCAATTTCATCGATCCAGAGCACACAGGGAGCCAGGGCTTCTGCTAGTTGAATCATCTGTCGGGTACGGGATTCTGATTCACCGACCAGCCCCCCGAATAACCGCCCAACATCCAGCCGCAACAGGGGCAGGTGCCAGTGGTGGGCGATCGCTTTAGCAGTGAGGGATTTTCCTGTGCCCTGGATACCAGCCAGTAACAGTCCGCGCGGATGGGGGAGGCCATACTGACGGGCTCGATCCGAAAAAGCGCCCCCTCGTCGGAGCAACCACTCTTTCAGATTATCCAGACCCCCAATATCAGAGATTCTCTGAGTGGTGGGATAAAAATCCAGAATTTGGGTCTGGCGAATCGTCTGTCGTTTCTCCTCCAGGATCAGGTCTACGTCTTCGGGGCGAAGTTCTCCGTGGGTTGCGATCGCCCTTGCCAGTACCCGACGGATGCGTTCAGCCGATAGCCCCTGGCAGGAGCGGATCAGCTCATCCAGGATGCGTCCCTCCAGAGTATGACCGGTTGCAGCCAGGATTTGCTCGATTTCAGTCTTGATTTCGGGAACGGCAGGGAGGGGAAATTCTAAAATCGTGATCGCTTCACTCAGGTCATCTGGGACGGAAATCTGAGGCGAGATCAGGACAATATTTTTGGGTTGGGCTTTGAGTAGGCGGGAGAGATTTCTGAGTTTACGGGAAACAGCCACATCTTCTAGAAAGCGATGAAAGTCTCTCAGGATGAAGATCGAGGGAGCTGACGGAGGCAGTTTTTCCACCAGTTCCAGAGCCTGGAGCGGATTGCGTTTTCCAAAACCGGCATCGTTGGGATTGCCTTGATACCCATCCACAAAATCCCAGATGTAAATAGCGCGGTTCCCCTGCTGCTGGGCGCATTGAGAAATCACCGCCTCCACCCGTTCTTCCTCCCTAGTGGGGATATAGAGGAGCGGGTAGCGGGCTCGCAGCAGTAATGTAAACTCGTCATGAAAACCCATAGCACGTACAGTAACGGATTTTGCTGCACCTGGATATTAAATTTCGATGCAGTCTCAATGGGACGGGAGACCTGCCTCAGACTGCCTCAACGTTACAGTCAATTTTGCTTAGTTCTGGCGGGGCAGTTGGTTTTTTAAAACTTCCAGAGAGGCCCAGCGCCGATCGACGGTTGGCCGGGGTAGTTTTGCGACTTTCTGGTTGACCTCAATCCCAGAACAATCATGGCTACATAACTGCTTCTGGGGGATTTCCAGGCACAGTTGTTGATAAAGCCAGTCTGTTGGTTGGAAATAGCCCTGAGGGGATAGGGACTCGACTAGATCCTCGAGGGCTATTTCAAGGTCTGTGGCATTCGGCTCTGTAGGACTGTCCTCATTCAACCAGATTAGTTCAGTAGGCTCGATTTCCAGACGATAATTGTAGTGCTTCAAGCAACGATGACAGGTCAGGGTCAGGATTGTCTCTGCTTTGGCAAAGACATCCAAATAGTTGCCTTGGTGCTTAACCTGTAAATAACCTTTGACCGGCGTTAGGGTTTCCAGATCAGGAAGAGACTCGTCGAAGGAGACTGTTGCAGTGCGTTCAGGGAGCCTGGTGAGCTGAGGAATGTAGATCGCATCCATATCTAAACCCCCATGTTTCAAAGGTTATGCATTGGCAGACAAATCAGGCATTGTCCAGAAACCCATGTGCCTTGAGGGTCTCTCAAGGTTCAATGGCTGGATCTTGAGGCCGACGGACTACCAGTCGTCGGTCTGGTTCTCGACCCCGACTATAGGTTTCCAGATCGGGATAGGATTGCAGAAACATGTGAACCTGTCTCCGTTCAGCTGAGGACAAGGACTTGAGTTCATACTCATGGCCTGTCTGTCGAACTTGGTCGGCAGCCTGTTGGGCCATGGTTTGTAACTCTTCTTGCCGACGGGCGCGGTAGCCATTCAGCTCGATCGTATAAGCGTGCTGCTGTTCCGCTGGCTGACCCATGTTGAGGGTCGTATTCACGAGATATTGCATGGCATCCAGAACCGAGCCTTCTGGTCCTGTCAGGATAGTAATCTGCTCAGGTGTTAAGCTGGCCTGATTAATCGTGAGCCAGGAACTGCTAGAGGGTTGATGGAGCTCAGATGCAGGATGTTGCTCCTCATTTTTGTTGCCCGTGAGCCCATCCACCCGCTCCTCAAGGGTGACCCCTACGGGTAAAGCCATCAACCGTAAGAGTGTCTCAAGCCATACCTGACCTTCTGAATTAGCATGCTCTGAAGACAAGTTTGATCACCCTTTTTCCTAATCTAGGATTTCTTCTTTGCAGTGCCTGGCTCAAAGGGAAGAGAAGTCCTACCTTTGCCTGACTCACCCTGTTTTAGGGCTTCCGATTCTTCAACGATTTTCTGCAAGTTTTCCGGTAAGGGTTCCCGAAGGAGGAGGAAGGTCTGCAGAGTTTGGAAAATATTGGCAATCACCATGTACATCAGCACCCCTGCTGGCAGTGGGAAGAACAGGAACATGCCTGAGAAAATGACAGGCGTGATTTTATTGACAGCAGCCTGTTGCTGATTCTCCGTATTGGCTCCCTGACCTGAGAGAATCTGGTTGACGTAGAGACTAAGACCAAAAAAGATGATCATCCCCACCACGTCCCAGTGGATAGTTCCATCCGGATCAAAGGCACCGACCCGACCCAGGGCATCAATAAACAGAAACCCTTTATCCGCAGCTAACCCTGGCACAGTCCCCTGAACAGTGACTTCTCCCGGCTGGAGAGCCTCAAAAGTTCCGTCTTGATTGACCTTGAGCCGTTCTTCCCCTTTAGTGACTTTCCAGCGGGGCATTAAGGTTGTCTCTGGGTGCTCTTTTAAAAGGGTTTCCAGAGGCTTGCCTTCTATCGTCTGGAATTCCAGATGAGTTTTCTCACCCACCACCAGGCGATTGCCACCAGGAAGGACAGCAGAAACCGGGGCATGCACACCATCAGCAACGTAAATGTTCTGGGGCGGAGTCGCAAAGGCTTGAGGTTGAATCAGCTCAATTTGCTCCCTGGGAAAAATCTGTACGGTCAGAGAGTAATTGACATCTGAAAAAGGCGAACCCCGCAGGGTTGCGAACAGGGCAAACAGTACTGGCATTTGAAGCAACAAGGGAAAGCACCCAGAAAGAGGATTGCCATACTCCTTGTAAACCTGGGACATTTCCTCCTGCTGTTTGGTCGGATTGTCCTTATACCGTTCCTGGATTTCCTTGATCCGCTTTTGCATGACTGGCTGAGCCACACGCATGCGCCGCATACTACGAATGGAGCCAGCACTCAAGGGAAAAAGGGCAAAGCGAATAACGAGCGTCAGAGCCACGATCGCCAGACCATAGCTGGGCACAATCCCATAGAAAAAATCCAGGATTGGCAGCATGACATTGTTGGAGAGAAATCCTATACCAAAGTCCATTCGTTTTTTGTCAACCCGTGTGCTCTAGATTTTCTGAATCCAAGTCTATATTAGTTGGCGTGAAAGTGCCGTCTGAACTTTAACGTCCTGTAGAGCCGACGGGACCACTAACCTGCTGTGCCTCTGACGTTAGTTTGCTGTTGATATAGTTGTAGATGTCGCGGAAGCGCGGGATCGCTCTTATCTCCAGACGGCTACCATCCTTCAGCGTAACAACCATATCTCCCCAGGTTCCAAAACCACGAGGCACAGTCACTACTTTGGCAATTTCCGAGTAGATCACATCCGTCCGGTTACGGCTCATCCAGCCCCCTGTGGTCGAAATCCGACGATTTGTAATCCGATATCGGGACCAAAGCGCCCGAATCACGGCACCGATCGTCAGAGGTAGGCAAATAACGGTAAACCCTAACAGGATGTTAATGATTAAGTCACCAATGTGAGGACCACCCTCGTAATAAACGTCTTCACGAATGCCCATCAAGAACCTCTGCATCTGCCAACAACTGCTTTAATTCTCGCAGAAATTGATGATATTCGCACTCAACCGCTGTAGGACGAACTACAATCACCAGCAACCAGCCTGCCTGAATCTCAGGCAGGAGTTGTTGAATTGCAGCACGAATCCGACGCTTAATTCGATTGCGAACTACCGCACGCTTGCTGACTTTCTGACTGATAGAAATGCCAATCTGCGTGAATTGAGGGGGGTTGGAGGAGAGAGATAAGCCTCTCAAAGCCAGGGACAAGCCATTGCGGCGGATGCCTTGCTGATAAACCCGATCAAAATCTCGCCGTTGCCTGAGGCGATGGGCCTTCGGCAAAGCCATGATAGCTTCAGGCAACAACCAAGCGGAGCCGTCCCTTAGCCCGTCGGGCTTTCAGAACTCTCTGCCCGTTTTTAGTTCGCATCCGGGCGCGAAAACCAGAAACTCTTTTCCGCTTACGGCTTGTACCGTGCAGGGTACGCTTAGTCATAATTCTAAAACTCCGGGGTTAACCAACCCACGATCTCAAAAAGCACGATTCATCATCGTACCATTCTCTGAGCTAAATAATCTACTGAACGGTAATGACCCAGGTGCCGATGTAACGCAGCAAAGGAACATCCCCAGGCGTCAGGATCTGGCAGTTGAAGTAATACATGCCACCAAAGGCTGGATTTTTTACGTTCGAGAGGATGATTTCAACCCCAAAGCCAGCTGGGATAGGTTCCTTGGGAGTAATTTCCAGGAAATGATTTTCTTCGTCCCATTTGACAGAGTCGAGCGGAACAGACTTGTCTCGAGAAATAATCTCAACGTCATTCACATCAAACTTGCCATCAAAGTAGTCCGGATAAGAGATGGAAAATTTGGAGACGGCCAGCTTCATCTTCTTGCCTGAAATTCTCAAGCGGTAGCGATCCCAGGCATCTGATTTGCCACCGAAATCCAGTCTGTAGTTCAGTTGATTCTCACCTTTAACATTCCCGAACAGAGTCAGCCCCGGAAGACCTTGGGCCATGCTGATAGCAGGCAAACCAGAGAGCAGACAGCCTGCAATGGCCAAAGTTGGAAGAATACGTTGCTTCAGCATAGTTGTGGAGAGTATAAACATCACAGCAAAAAACAGTAAATGGAAAGCTACTTGCGGTACAGGCGACCTGCAGACTGGGCCAGTTGATAGTCCAGGCCAGAATCAGAGACGCTCAGATTTTAAAAAGGTGCCTGGTCAGGGGCAAATCCGGTAGAACAAAGATTTAGTTTATCTTAACAATCCTACCACAGAGCCTCTGGGTTTGTGGTAGGGGCCGGATCCATGCGGAGATAGGTAGTCTTTTCATCCAGTTGTTTCTAAAAATATCTAATTACAAAGAAGATTTAAGTTTCCAAGATTTGTATTTTTTCCGTTGCTGAACTTCCTCAACAATTCTTTATTGGGTGATTTTATCTACTCGTTATTTCAAAGGGTTTTGTAATCCGTCTGACAGGCTATTTCTGCTTGTAGCCTGTTCGAGAACAGGGTAACTAAAGGCTTAAAGTTGAGGCTGTGAAGGTCATGAACAATATTTCAGTAAGTTAAAACAAGTTGAAGACGAGTTGGGCTTTTGGGGGATCAGCATAAGATTGTGAAGCTTGATTCGAAATGAGTCGAATTTTATGGGTATTTTGTGAATTAAGACTCTATAAATCACCAGAAGTTTGTGCTTCTACTGAAAAATTGTTAGATCTTGATCATTCAGTCAATTGCTCTTTTCTGCACCCAAGTAAAACTTCAGTCATGACTCAAAATCGTTGAACATTTTGCACCAGGAGAATTCATGAAACTAGCAGTCGTTAAAGAAATTGAGGTTGGTGAGCGGCGTGTGGCATTAATTCCAGATGCTGTCTCTCGCCTGACTAAGCAAGGCATAGAAGTTTGGGTTGAAGCAGGAGCTGGCGAACGATCCTGGTTTGCCGACAGCCTTTATGAGTCAGCGGGGGCCAAGATCGTGGCAGATGCGGCGATGATTTGGGGTGAGGCAGATGTGGTGCTGAAGGTTGGCCCACTCCAGGAGCGGGAGGATGGCTGTCATGAAGTTGATCTGATGCATGCAGGCCAAACCCTGATCAGTTTTCTGGACCCCCTCGGCAACCCGTCATTGATCCAGCGCTTGAGCGATCGCCAGGTCACGGCTTTTGCCCTGGAGTTGATCCCACGAACCAGCCGCGCTCAGAGCATGGACGCTCTGTCTTCCCAGGCTTCCCTCGCTGGTTACAAATCGGTGTTGATTGCAGCTGCTGTGCTGCCGAAGTTTTTCCCCATGTTGACCACTGCTGCGGGCACCATTCCTCCGGCCAAGGTGTTTGTGATTGGAGCGGGTGTGGCTGGCTTGCAGGCGATCGCAACGGCCCGTCGATTAGGGGCTGTCGTGGAAGCCTTTGATATTCGCCCAGCCGTAAAGGAAGAAGTGCAAAGTCTGGGGGCTCGATTTGTCGAGGTCCAGTTGGAGGAGGATACCGTGGCTTCAGGGGGCTATGCCCGAGAAGTTTCTGAGGTGGCCAAGCAGCGGACTCAGGCGGCCATTGCTGAACATGTTTCTCAGGCAGATGTGGTGATTACAACGGCCCAGGTGCCAGGTAAGCGGGCTCCCCTGCTGGTGACGGAGGAAATGGTAGCTCGGATGAAGCCGGGTTCTGTAGTGGTAGACCTCGCAGCTGAGCAAGGTGGGAACTGTGCCTGTACTGCCCCCGGTAAGGATGTAGTCCATCATGGGGTGACCATTGTCGGTCCAATCAATTTGCCCGCTTCCATGCCTGTGCATGCCAGTCAGATGTATGCCAAAAACCTGCTCTCCCTGGTTCAGTTGATGGTGAAGGATGGGGCTCTGAATCTGAACTTTGCTGATGACATTATTGACGGAGCCTGTGTGACCCATGCTGGCCAGATCCACAATCAGCGGGTTCGGGATGCTCTAGAGGCAGAAGCCAGAGGTCGATCGGAAGTCAGAGGGTAGGTCACGCCTGTAGGGGCAGTCCCCTAACAATCCAGGTCCAGGCCAATGGTTGGGACCGAATCCATACAGGGCGAAAGGGTTCCCTGTGTTGCAAATAAGGAGATGGAGCCATGTCCCATGAAATTGTGACTGCTTTGGTTGTGTTTGTATTGGCCTCGTTTGTGGGCTTTGAAGTGATTAACAAAGTTCCTCCTACCCTGCATACCCCTTTAATGTCTGGTTCCAACGCCATTTCTGGCATTGCCGTGATCGGGGCTTTGCTGGTGTCGGGAAGTCGGGCGTGGAACGTCACGGTGATTCTCGGGTTAATTGCTGTGGTTCTGGCCATGGTTAACGTGGTCGGAGGCTTTCTGGTCACCGATCGCATGCTGCAGATGTTCAAGAAGAAAGAGGTGAAGGCATGAATGAGTTTTTGCCCACAGGAATTCAACTCAGCTATCTGGCTGCAGCGTCCCTTTTTATTGTGGGGCTGAAGCAACTGGGATCGCCTGCCACAGCTCGCCAAGGTAATCTTCTGGCTGCGATTGGGATGTTGATTGCGATCGTGGCTACCCTGCTGGATCAGGCTGTCCTGAACTACGAAATGATCCTGGTGGGGATTGTGATTGGCTCCTTGCTGGGGGTCATCATGGCCCAAAAGGTTGAAATGACTGCGATGCCCCAAATGGTGGGTCTGCTGAATGGTTTGGGTGGTGGGGCTTCCACCTTGATTGCGATGGCAGAATTCTGGCGGCTACAGAACAGCGCAGAAGCAGTGCCTGTGGATAGTAGCATCACGATTATTCTCAGTGTCTTGATTGGCGGCATTACCCTTACCGGTAGCCTGATTGCCTTTGCCAAATTGCAGGAGCTGATGACCGGTGCGGCGATTACCTTTCCCTCTCAAAGGGCTCTGGCTGTAGCCCTGGTTGTGGTGTTTCTGGTAGGCAGCGTCTGCCTGCTGATTACCCCCAAAGACTCAGTGATCTTCCTCAGTCTGGTGGGAATTTCCCTGATCCTGGGTGTGCTGTTTGTGATTCCGATCGGCGGGGCCGATATGCCTGTTGTCATCTCCCTGCTGAACTCCTTTTCTGGTCTGGCAGCCAGTGCGGCTGGATTCGTGCTGATGAATGACATGCTGATTATTGCTGGGGCTCTGGTGGGGGCTTCAGGGATTATCCTGACCCAGATCATGTGTAAGGCCATGAACCGTTCCCTGGCCAATGTCCTCTTCAGTGCGTTCAGTAGCAAAGGTGGAGCTGGCAGGGGCGCTACTGCTACAGGAGTCGTTACCGAGAAGACGGTCCATACGGTTGGAGCGGAAGAAGGGGCCATGATGCTTGGCTATGCCCGTTCCGTGGTGATTATTCCTGGTTACGGGATGGCGGTTGCCCAGGCGCAGCATTCGGTGCGGGAGCTGGGTGATCAGCTAGAACGCTTGGGGGTGGATGTCAAGTATGCCATTCATCCGGTAGCAGGTCGGATGCCGGGACACATGAATATCCTTCTGGCGGAAGCCAATGTGCCCTATCCCCAGTTCTACGATATGGACGACATTAACCCAGAATTTGAGCGGACCGATGTGGCCCTGGTGATTGGAGCAAATGACGTGGTCAATCCGGCTGCAAGACACGATACCAATAGCCCCATTTATGGGATGCCGATTCTGGAGGTGGATAAGGCCCGCCACACGATCGTGATCAAGCGCAGCATGAATGCAGGGTTCTCCGGTGTGGATAATGAATTGTTTTACAAAGATAAAACCCTGATGCTGTTTGGCAGTGCCCGGGATGTGGTGAATCAGCTGGTGACAGAAGTGAAGCAGCTATAACGTTCAGTCCGCTATGATTGAAGAGCCCAGCTTCTGTATAACAGGCTAGCACTGTGACCAGGGGACATTTATCCCAAGTGAAAGCAGTCAAAGAATCCAGTCGTCCTAAACCACGGCTGGATTCTCTGTCGATCGGCATTGTTCTCTTCACCCTATTCCTGCTGGTCAAGGGGGCAGGGTTAATCTTTAGCTCCAAGCAGTTCGATCCATTGCCGCCCCTGGTCATGGTGGGTGGTGATCCCTATGTCCGGGCCTTGATGCGAACCATTTCTGCGAGTGAAGCGAATGGTTCGGATCCTTACGCCCTCTTGTATGGCGGGAGCCATGTGGAGAGTTTGAAGCAGCATCCTGATCGGTGTGTGACGATCGTGCGGGGACCGAACATGGGCCGTTGTACAACGGCTGCCGGGCGGTATCAGTTCCTGACCTCCACCTGGCTGGAAAAGGCCCGCCGATATCATCCGCTGGCGAGATCCGGCAATCTATCGGCCTACAGTTTTGAGCCAGAGTATCAGGATCGGGTGGTCTATGCCTGGCTAACAGATGGTCGGGCCTGGGACGCAGATATTCCTACCCTTTTGCGGGAGGGGCATCTTGATCAGGTTCTGGAGCTGCTTTCGCCAACCTGGACGAGCCTGGGGCATGGAATAGAAAGTAATGTGATGACCCCCCATCTGCAGGAGATTTACCAGCAGGTTCTGACTGAGGAGCGGGCCAAGGTTGACCTGTTGCATTAGGGGAGCTTCTGCTTGTCCTGTTCCGTACTCTTTTATCGACAGCAGATCACAGGTGCAGATGGTCTGTTCTTTCTGATTGTTGGAAAACTATACGAAAGATTGGCAAATTGTTGAGAGAGCGGGTAGATCTGGAAGTGTGCTATTCACAGTGTTCTCCCAGTGCCTTGGTCAGTCGTGCCCCCTCCTCACCATTTGTCATGAATTTATCGTCTCTCCCCGATCCCTCTCTTTACGAAATTGCGCTTCAGGCTCAAGCGGCATCAACCCCTTTGCAGATCAGTCCGGCAACCTTTAAGTCGGTGATCAGCACGACGATCGACCTGCTTTTGGAGCAACAAATCCAGGCAGTCCTTTGGGTGAAGTTGCCTCGTACGGAAGCCTGGTACGGTGATATTAAGCGCTATTGCAGTTCGGGTCTTTCGGCTCAGCCGATTCATGTTTTGCACTACCAGAAAGAAGAAGGGATTGAAGATCTCGTACCAGAGCCTCCACAGGAGTCAGGGATTGAGGATGGAGAGAAAGGATCTACCCTATCTACGCCTCCGAAGCCGAAGCAGGATCCATTGATCAATGGGGGTGGAATAGCCGGGAATTCCCTAGAGAGTTGGCTGAATCCTCAGAACACTTTGATTGGATCAGTTGAGTCTGGCCCTGAGATCATTCCTATTCCTTTAACCAGTAGTAGTCAGCTCAGGCGTGAATATTTTCTGTTGGTGATATCTGAGCGATTTTGTAGTCTGCTTTTGGGGCATCGTCCTCGATCAATGCAACTAACTCGACCAGATATCAATTTGGGTCAGGCTGCTGCCATTGCACCCAGGAGTTCCTCGACTGGATTGGCACAAAATTCATCTTTTGAGGAAGAGGTTCCAGAGCGGAAACAGCCCCTTCTGGCTATTTATTCCTTTCAAGGGCCGATCCTGGCCCAGGTGTTGCAAAGAATCCGACAGGTGATGCTCCCGGAGGTTCCTGACCCTGATGTGGATTTGCTGGTCAGTGATACCGGTATTGTTCAGGATGCAGAAGGGGGGCAGATTCATTGGAATACTTTCCAAGCGATTTGTGCGGCCCATCAACCAGATCCCAACCTCCTGAACGCGATCGCCTCGAAGCAAGTGCAGCATTACGAAGAACTCTGGAATCGAACAACGCTGTATCGCCGACAGGCAGAAGCCATGGAGGGCCTCCAACTGCAAAATGAAGCGTTGGCCAGTGCGATTCGTTTGAAAGATGAGTTTCTCAGTAACGTGGGCCAGGAACTGCGCACCCCCCTGACCAACATGAAGACAGCCCTGACCTTGCTCAATTCGCCCCAATTGAAGCCTGCCCAGCGACAGCGGTATATGCAACTGTTGAGTACGGAATGCGATCGCCAGGGCTCTCTGATCTCCAGTCTGCAAGATCTGGTGCAACTGGAGCATGCTGGAGATAACATGTCCATGCAGGCTCTCCACTTGAACGATATTTTGCCGGGAGTGGTCAGTACCTATCAGCCTCTGGCCCAGGAGAAGGGGGTCATGCTGGCCTATACGATTCCTGAAAGTTTGCCGCCCGTATCCTGCCTCAGTACCTGGGTGAAACAAATTGCCATCAATCTGATTCACAATGGCATTAAGTTCACCCCCACAGGAGGACAGGTCTGGGTTCGGGCCAAGCAACAGGGGGATTATCTGCAACTGGAATTCCGGGATACCGGTATTGGTATCCCCCTGCCTGAAATTCCCAAGATCTTCGATCGGTTCTACCGGGTGCGTCAGGTCGAAGATTACGGGGGAGCGGGTCTGGGACTGACGATCGTGCAGCAAATTTTGTTGCGTTGCGGTGGGTCGATTTCGGTCAAGAGTAAACCGGGTGAAGGCTCAACATTTAATGTGCTGCTACCAATCTATAAGAATGCTGGCGAAAGCACAGGGCCATTGCTTTAACAACCGAGCCCACAAGGTTAGGGGTTAAACGGTTCGAATATCCGAACTGCGCATCTCCAGGCTGGTGCGCTCCAGGGGTAGGAAGATGGTTAATACTTCCCCCTGTTGAGGCCGCTGGCGCACAATCAGTTTTCCCCCTAAAGCCTGAAATAAATTTTTGGTTACGGCCATACTGAGGCTAACACTGCCAGTCTCCGGTTGGAAAGCCAGCAATTGACCCAGGGCTTTGAGGGAAGGTCGGGAATGACTCCCAGCACTCTGGGAGGACTGCAACTGTAGCTTCAGTTGGTCACCGGCTGCTGTGACTTCTACCTGGATATGACTTCCGGCAGGTAAATTGCGAGTGAACCGTTCCATTAATCCCGTGAGGGCTTGATCCAGAATCGTGGGATCGCTGACGACCGTTGGCATTTGCTGAGGTAAGAGGACTTCCAGAGTAAGGTTGCGCTGACTGGCCTGTTGCTTCCAGCGGGGAATTCCCTGTTGAAAGACCTGATCCAGGGGGGTGGCAGCCAGGGGCATGGTATGGGATCGGGACGTAGCCGTTTCCAATTCAGCGGCCTTGAAGATCAAATCAAACCGATCGATCTGTTCACTGCATTGCCGATCAATCATCTCCAGACGCTGAATGGCTACTGCCGAGAGATCTTGACGTTTCAGCAGCGATCGAGTCAGGGTCCGAATGGTGGTCAGTGGGGTTCGGATTTCGTGGGCGATCGCCCGCAAAAGCTCCACATCTGGCGCAGGAGAACACAGGGCAGGGGCAGAGTGATCGGCATAGGATTCCGTTTGCTGCCGCTTACTGTCTTCTTTGACCAGGGTCTTCCGGGGGTCTATCCGTTCCGCCAAGTCTGGTAAATGCCCCAGCAACAGCCGACTGAAGCGGGTGACGAGACGGTAATCAGGGGCGGTGGGGGTGAACTGCCCGACCAATTCATCGAGCCGATCGATCTGGTGGGGGACGGTGACGAGAACCCTGGGGCGCAACACATTCCAGGCAAAGAGGAGAGTGGCCGGGTCGAAGGAGAAATGGAACCTGGTCTGGCCGGTGTGATCCTGCCCCAAAACCAGAAGAATACTGAGCTGGTGGGTCAACAGCAGGCAAAATTGTTCATCAGCCAGAGGATCCAGGGGCAGTAAAGGCAAGGTGCAAGAGGCATGCTGGACGGCAGGGCCTTGCTTTTCCCCACCGGGTGGTAGTTGAAACGGTAGCCAGCCCAGGGGACCCAAGGACGATGTTGTAAAAACCCAGGTGGATAGCTTGCTGATCAGGACTGGATCGCTGAGGGGGGAGGAAGGGGAAGCCAGAACTACACCCTCTATCGGGTGAGAACCGGATTGGGTTGATTGGAAGAGCAGAGCGTTCAGGGCAGCAATGGCACCAAACCACTGTTGCTCAGCCCTGATTGGGTTTTGGGTGGTAGTAAAAGCAGGGCGAGGAATCTCAGATCGAATCGACCCTGGGGCAGGCTCTGTTGAATTGTGGAGCCCATCTGCCAGCCCACCGCCTAATTCAGCATCGCTGAGGGCGATCACTTCACTTAACGTAGGCAGCATCCACTTATCCAACCGTCTCACCTCCTTACCCAAGTGTGAAGCCCTGGAATCCTGCATAGTTGGGATTAAAGGCCATCCCAGAGATCCCCCGATCAGGGTGGGTCAAAAACCACGATGATGTCGTTGATCAACGCTTCTTAATACCAGAGTATCCGCACCTCACTCTAAGATCTATCTATGAGAACCGAACTCTCCAGTCGCAATCTCCGCCGCTGACTGTTGCAGAATGGAAATACACTACCTCCAGAGATACCATGTCTAGCGTATTGGTTGATGCTCAGAATCTGCTGTCAGATTTGCTTGCCCGTTACCAGTCCCGGGTGGATTATCTGGCGATTCGCCTGGAAGAGTCAGAAGGAACCGATATTCTGCTGCGTGGTAATAAAGTAGAAACTTTGAGTGAGGGGATCTCGATCGGGGGACAGGTGCGAGCCTGTTACAAGGGGGGGTGGGGATTTGCCAGCTTTAATCGAATTGGAGGCCTGCAGGATCGAATCGAGGAGGCGATCGCGGCAGCTCATTTGGTTGGAGACGAAGAAACTATCCTGGCCCCGATAGATGCGGTGCAGGCCAGATACATGCTTCCTCTCAGTGGCACTGATCCGCGACGGGTACCCCTGGCTCGCAAAAAGGAACTCTGTGATTACTATGCTGGCCTGCTGCGGGAGGTTGATCCCCGGATTGCCACCACGTCTGTTCGGTACGGGGATAGCACCCAGCGAGTGATTCTGGCGACTTCCGATGGCACCCTGCTGGAGCAAGCCTGGGCTGATATGGAGATGCGGTTTGCGGCGACGGCCCGAAATGGGGAAACAGTGCAGACCGGGCGGGAAACGATCGGATCCCGCAGTGCGTACGAAGATCTGGAAGGGCTGGACCATCAAGTTCGCAGTGCAGCTCAGCGAGCTGTCGATGCCCTGGTGCTCCAACCGGTTAAAGGGAATACTTACACGGTGGTCATCGATCCGATTCTCTCCGGCTTATTTGTCCATGAAGCCTTTGGTCATCTTTCTGAGGCGGACATGGCCTATGAGAACCCTGATCTTCTGGAGGTGATGACGATCGGGCGGCGTTTTGGTCCTTCTGAGTTACAAATCTTTGATGGGGCAGCGCTCCCGGGCCATCGCGGCAGCTACTTCTACGATGATGAGGGTGCTCCAGCAACCACCACGCAACTGATCAAAGACGGCATTCTAGTCGGACGGCTCCATTCCCGTGAAACGGCGGGGAAATTAGGCGAAGCTACCACGGGAAATGCCCGTTGCCTGAGCTATCACTATCCCCCGATCGTCCGGATGACCAACACCTGGATTGAACGGGGCACAACCCCCGTTGCCGATCTTTTCCGGGACATTAAGGAAGGTGTCTACGCCCGTAATTGGTTGGGGGGCATGACGAATGGGGAAATGTTCACCTTTACGGCAGGGGAAGCCTGGATGATTCGAAATGGTGAAATGGCTGAGCCGGTGAGAGATGTGACCCTATCGGGTAATGTGTTTAGTACCCTGGCCGACATTGAAGCGATCGGGGATGATTTTTTCTGGGATGAGTCAGGAGGCTGCGGCAAGGGAGGTCAGAGTGGCCTGGCGGTTGGTTGTGGCGGACCCAGCCTGCGAATTCGCAATGTTGTCGTTGGTGGAGAGGCAATGGACTAAGGGTTTGTCATGGGCCATTCCCCACCCCGGCCCTGTGGCTTCCCCTCCCTAGAGGGAATTAACTTAATCACCAATGGCTAATGACCAATCACATTAGTATAGAGAGTGAATACCTGCATTTCTAACGCCCCATGTCTCTGCCTGTTGTTGCAATTATTGGCCGACCGAACGTCGGCAAGTCCACGATCGTTAACCGTCTGACTGAGACCAGTCATGCCATTGTCTATGACGAGCCTGGGATGACCCGCGATCGGACGTATCAACCGGCCTACTGGCGAGACCGGGAATTTATGGTAGTGGATACTGGGGGATTGGTCTTTGATGACGATACGGAATTTTTGCCCCTGATTCGACAGCAGGCTCTGGCGGCCCTGGCGGAATCCATTGCAGCAGTGTTTGTGGTCGATGGGCAGGAAGGGCCTACAGGTGCAGATGAGACCATTGCAGATTGGTTGCGCCAGCAGCCTGTCCCTGTGATTCTGGCGGTTAATAAGTGTGAATCTGTGGATCAAGGGGTGACTCAGGCGGCGCAATTCTGGGAATTGGGGCTAGGAGAGCCTTTTCCTGTATCCGGAATTCATGGGAACGGAACAGGGGAACTCCTGGATCAGCTCGTTACTTACCTGCCGCCGATTGAGGCCATGTCTGAGACGTCAGAAATCAAAGTGGCGATCGTCGGTCGTCCTAACGTGGGCAAGTCTAGCCTGCTGAATGCCTTTGTGGGGGAAAACCGAGCCATCGTCAGCCCCATTTCTGGTACGACGCGGGATGCGATCGATACCGTGGTGCAGCGGCAGGAGAAAACCTACCGTCTGATTGACACGGCTGGGATTCGGAAAAAGAAAATGGTGGAATATGGACCAGAATTTCTGGGGATCAATCGCGCTTTTAAGGCAATCCGGCGATCGGATGTGGTGCTGCTGGTGATCGATGCCCTGGATGGGGTGACGGAACAGGATCAGAAACTGGCAGGTCGAATCACAGAGGATGGGCGAGCCTGTGTTGTGGTCGTCAATAAGTGGGATGCAGTGGCTAAAGATTCCCACACAATTTACGACTATGAGAAGCTGGTGCGGGAGCGACTGGGCTTTGTCGAATGGGCTGAAACTATTTTTGTCAGTGCTCAGACAGGCCAGCGGGTAGAAAAAATTCTCGATCTGGTGGATACGGCTGCCGAGCAACATCAACGTCGGGTGACGACGGCGGTGATCAATGAAGTTCTGGAAGAGGCTGTGGGCTGGCATTCACCGCCCACCACTCGGCAGGGACGGCAAGGTAAGATTTACTATGGCACTCAGGTGACTAGTCAACCCCCTACCCTGGCTCTGTTTGTCAATGACTCTAAACTGTTCAATGACAACTACCGTCGTTATATTGAGCGCCAGGTGCGGCAAAGCCTGGGTTTTACAGGTACGCCTGTCCGCTTACTCTGGCGGAGTAAGAAGCTGAGAGAGATGGAGCGCGGGGCAAATCGGGCTACTAAGGTGAAGGGATGAATTTTCCAGGAGGCAAGTTCAACCTTGAAACATTCAAATTGCGAATTTAAAGCATGGATCTGTTACGTTCTCTCCCGATCGGTCTTTATCTGGAACAACCTGTCACCTGGTTGCACCATCTGGATCCCAGAGTAAAACTGGCCTGGCTCATGAGTTTTTTGGCGGTTCCCCTACTGGCCAGTCCGCCCTACCGCGTCTTTCTGGTGGGTTTCCTGATTCTGCTGACTCTGGCAGCCCTGATTCCCTTACGGGTTTGGCGACAACAGATGGGCTGGTTGCTATTCCTTTCAGTCTTCGTCTTCCTACTGACCGCAGTGGCTCCTGATGGTTTGCAAACGAATCATCAGCCTCGCCTGCCCATCGATGATCTGGCGGTGGTTCCAGCTTCTGGGACGACTACGGCCCCACCTGCTGCCTATAGCCCTGCTACTTATAACTATGTCTTGGTGAAGCAAGGGCCAATTACTGTGACCCGGCGATCGCTGGACCTCAGTATTCGGGTTAGCACCCTTCTATTCACCCTGATCTACAGTACGAACCTGTACCTGTTGACTACGGCTCCAGAGGAAATTACGGCTGGGCTGGAGGATCTGATGCAGCCGCTGCGTCGCTTCAAGTTGCCGGTGACCGAGATTGCCTTGACCCTGACCTTATCGCTGCGCTTTATTCCTCTGGTGTTGGAGGAGATTCAGAACCTGGCCCGTTCTGTTCAAACGCGGGCCATAAACTGGAAAAAACTGGGGTTGCGCCGCTCGGCACAAGTCTGGCTGGTGGTGATCGAACGGTTGCTGGAAAATCTCCTCTTACGGGCTGAGCAGATTGCCAGTGCCATGGAGGTGCGGGGGTTTACATCTCCCGATCGACACAAGGTGGAGTGGCATCAACTGCAATTGCAGCGCGCGGATTGGTTAGCGCTGACTGGGCTCATTTTGCTCTGGGGCAGTCGTTTTGCCTGGGGTGGGGGCGGATAGCCTACGGCAGATAATTTAATTCATTCCGAATGATCTTTTCGATCTGCTCCATCGTGGTTACCTTGCGGGCACTGACCTGGCGGCTCAAGGCTTCATCCACCCTAAATGCCTGCCCACTCTGGTTGAAGTAAAACGTAGCCAGGGTAAAGGGCTCAGAACTGCCAGGACCTCCCGGACCAGCATGATATTCAGCCAGAAGAATGATATCTTCAAAGCCGTCAAAATCCAGTTCGGTAAAAGAGATGGCTTTGATCTCCAGAAAGGTCCAGGGCTTGCGATCGGCTTCTGTGGAAGGCAGGGTATAAATCACCTTACCTTCCCGAATCAGATTCAGGGTTAATTTACGTCCGCCGATCTCCCCATAATGACTGGCGACTGGGACAAACAGACAGGTGCCAAAATTTCGCAACGTGACTCGAAAGGCATGGTTTAGAATCAAATCCTGGCCGGGGAGTGCCTGTTGGGCTGCTTTGATCTCCGGGGGCCGTAATGTTCGGATTTGGCCTGAGGTCGGTTGATCGCTGACCAGCCCAGCCCCAATTTGGACCGAGGACCAGGATTGCTGAGCGACTTCTGCCTGCACCAGCCTACTCCAGGGAGTCAGTAGCAGAGTGGTCAAGGAGATTACACTTAAACCCATTCTCATCGTAACAATGCGCCCGATCATGATAGTGAAGCCTCAGAACACAGGTAAATGGACGAGGAAGCACCCTTACTTGTTTCACGGCCTGCAGACCGTCAGGGTTGTGCTGCCATCGTTAGAGGGACAGTAATCTGCCTAAATTCCTGGCTCTACATCCATAGATATTCAGAGAAAAGCTGATGATGTTTGCATGAAAGCCAGTCCGATCGATTCAGATCGTCTTTGAAACTTTGGATGAGGGCCGATCTTCCAGTAGAAATACAGTCACTTCACCCAGTGGAAATACGGTCACTTTACCCCCATGTCAACCGTTATCAGCGGCAGGTTCTCGTTAAGTTTAGATTATGTTTTCTGCGACGTGCTGCTTGACTGGAGATGCAGCCACAATACTCTCTGGTGGATAGGCTGATCCTCTAGAGCGCTTTTTTGACAGGCTCTTTTAAAAAAGAAAACTATTATTAAAAGTTTCCCATTATCCGAGAAATTTCACTGGCATAATGTGCCACTTTCCCATAAATTGATGAAATGTTGGAAGCACTTTGGTTTGTCCAATTAAAGCCTGAATGAGCACAGAAACTTATCTGAATCACCCTACTTTTGGATTGCTTTTCAGGGTCTGTTCGATCGAGGAAAATCGAGAGCTTTTCGCGACACTGTATGCCCAGCGTCTCTTCTTTTTAGTGATTACGGCAGAGACAGGGGTTAAGTTTGAGCCCACAAGCCGAACGGATGCCCGCATCCTGGTAGAAAATCGTTTACGCCTGTTGCGCCGTATGGGTGCCCCTGAATATAACCAGCTCCTGGTTACCCACAAGCAAACCTTTCAGTAATCTTCCACCCCCTGACTGCACTTAGACTTCAGCCGATCATCAGATATTGTCGTCATGTCCGGAGAGACGATTGCATCTCGCATTGCCCATATTCGTCAGTCCCTGCCTGCTGCCACCCGCCTGATCGCAGTGACTAAGCAGGTCGGGGTCGATGCCATGCGAGAGGCTTACATGTCGGGTATTCGGGATTTTGGCGAGAGCCGAGTTCAAGAGGCAGAGATCAAGCAAGAACAACTGCAAGACCTCCCGGACCTCACCTGGCATTTTATTGGTCATCTGCAAAGTAATAAAGCTTCCAAAGCGCTGCATCTATTTCAGTGGATTCACTCTGTAGATAGTTTGTTCCTGGCGCAGCGCTTAAATCGGATTGCCTCCACGATCAGTTGGACGCCTCAGGTTTGCCTGCAGGTGAAAGTCCTCCCCGATCCCAATAAATCGGGCTGGTCCGTCCCCGATTTACTCCAGGATCTGCCCCAATTAGCACAATGCTCCTACCTGGCCATGCGGGGATTGATGACGATTCCGCCCCTGGGTCTGTCAGAGGCAGAGA
Source organism: Leptolyngbya sp. 'hensonii' (assembly GCF_001939115.1). Taxonomy (GTDB): domain Bacteria; phylum Cyanobacteriota; class Cyanobacteriia. The sequence goes on from NZ_MQTZ01000011.1 coordinate 38,597, forward strand.
TTCTTGCCGTTTTTCAGCAAACCCGCGATCTAGCCGCACAAATCAGGCAGGAACTGACCCAGTACCCTACTCCCTCGATGCCAATGGATCAGTTGTCGATGGGAATGTCAGGAGACTATCCGCTGGCAGTTCAGGCTGGGGCCACCATGATTCGCCTGGGCACGCGGCTCTTTGGCGATCGCCAGTAGGAAGAACAGTTGCACTATAAATACTTCTGTTCTACAATTAAAGATTGTTCACTTAAAAATCTATCTAACCCCTTGTTTAAATCCCTCGACCCGTGTACTATAACGGGATCTTATTGAGTTGGATTATTGAGTTAGATTCCCTTTTCTGAGTAAAGTCAGCGCAAGAAGTCTATTTAGCCGTCTATCTGGCCACTTAAATCACTTTTCCTGATCATTAGAGATCGATCTAGTTAAATCCTAAATCAAACTCTAAAAATCCGTAAAAATACGGTAGCCAGACCAATGCACTTAGTAATTCAATGCGGACAATTAATCTGAAAAGTTGACAACTCAGGAAAACCAGATAGGAAGCCCATTCAAGCCATCTTGGTGGATTATTAATTTTTTCTTAAGTCCAACCGGGATGCTGAAAATGGGAGGCAATCTTTTCTGAGAGCTTGATTTATCGGGCTTTTTCGCTTTCGGATACCAGCTTGTGCTTTCCTCACAAATTTGCTAAGTTACCCACTGGCAAATTTTCCTTCAGACCCCCAATAGTGATAGCGATGGAGCGAGAACCGTGAACAATATCTTTACTAGACTGAGAGACTTCGTTGGCTTAAACGAATCTGGCGATTACGACTACGAGTACGACGAAATGGATGCAGGGCAGGAATATCAGAACCTGTACCAAGAAGAAAATCCCCAGCCTGTTGTTGAAGAGGACAGCCGCAGTCGGCGTCGCCTTCGCGATCGTGCCGCAGCTTCTTTCGCAACGGAAACCCCTTCCCCTTCTCCGATTAGCAATGTCATTGGCATGCCCGGGGCTGTGAATGGGATTTCTGAAGTAGTGGTGTTGGAACCTCGCTCCTTTGAAGAGATGCCCCAGGCGATTCAGGCCCTGCGGGAGCGGAAATCTGTGGTCTTGAATCTGAACATCATGGATCCCGATCAGGCCCAGCGTGCTGTTGATTTCGTGGCTGGTGGAACCTATGCGATCGATGGTCATCAGGAGCGGATCGGTGAAAGCATTTTCCTGTTTACCCCTAGCTGTGTTCAGGTGACAACTCAAACCGGTGTGACCCATGAAGTCCCCCAACCTCAGGTGCGGATTCCCCGTCCCACCTCTCCTACTCCCGCTTGGACCAATGATCAGGCCCGGATGGCCTAGGAATTGAAGCGCAAGACAGTTCCTTGGGGCTGTGAATTGCTGGCGGATGCATGTCATTGTCCATTTATTGCTGTTGGGTAAAGAAGGCTAGCCTTGTCTATTAAGCTGGGCATAATTGGAGGCGGGGTTATGGGGGAAGCCCTATTGTCCCGCCTTATTGCTAAGGACGTGTTTGCGCCAGGGGAGATTTTGGTGGGTGAGCCCCATCCGGAGCGGCGCAACTTTTTATCCCAGCAATATGGTGTTGAAGCCACAGCAGAGAACCCCCTCGTTGCAGCAAGGGCAGAGATCTTGTTGCTGGCGATTAAGCCGCAAGTTTTCATGGCGGTGACTCAAAATTTATTACAGAGGGACGGACAAGATTCCCTCTCTCTGGTGATATCCATTTTGGCTGGTGTTCCTTTGGCTAAACTGGAAGCTGCTTTTCCGGGAAAGCCGGTCATTCGAGCTATGCCCAATACCCCCGCCACTGTGGGAGAGGGGATGACGGCTCTGGCATCTGGTCCGATCGTTAGCTCGGAGCATCTGGCCCAGGCTCGCCAGATTTTTGCAGCCGTTGGGGAAGTGGTTGAGGTTCCAGAGTACCTCATGGATGCGGTGACTGGTCTCTCTGGTTCAGGCCCTGGCTATGTGGCGATCGTGATTGAAGCCCTGACGGATGGAGGGGTGGCAGCGGGGTTACCTCGACCGATCGCAGCCCAACTGGCGCTCCAAACCGTTCTGGGCACGGCCCGATTAATTCAGTCCTCCCAGCTTCATCCTGCAGAGTTAAAGGATCGGGTGACCAGCCCCGGCGGTACAACGATTACTGGAATTGCGGTTCTGGAACAAGCAGGCTTCCGATCTGCCCTGATCGAGGCTGTACGGGCAGCCGCTGATCGATCGCGGGAGTTGGGCGGATAACCTATCTGGATGCAATTGATATAAGATCAGGGGCAGAAGGGTTTATAAAAGTTTATAAAAGTTTGTGATTGCCTCCTCAACAATTCCAGATGAGTTTCAGTTTGATACCATTGACGCTGCTCTGGCAGATCTGAAAGCGGGTCGAGCGATCGTGGTGGTTGATGATGAGAACCGGGAGAACGAGGGTGATATTGTTTGCGCCGGTCAGTTTGCAACCCCTGATCTGATCAATTTCATGGCCGTCTACGCTAGGGGGCTGATTTGCTTGGCCATGACGGGGGATCGTTTGGACGAGCTGGACTTGCCCCTGATGGTTACGAATAATACGGATAGCAATCAAACGGCGTTCACGGTCAGTATCGACGCCTCGCCCCATCTTGGGGTGTCCACGGGGATTTCTGCCGACGATCGAGCCAGAACAATCCAGGTGGCCATTAACCCCCTGACCCGGCCCCAGGATTTGCGGCGGCCCGGTCATATCTTTCCCTTGCGGTCCAGGGAAGGAGGGGTGCTGAAGCGGGCTGGCCATACCGAAGCGGCAGTTGATCTGGCCCGGTTGGCCGGATTGTATCCAGCAGGGGTGATCTGCGAAATTCAGAACCCGGATGGCTCGATGGCGCGCTTGCCGGAGCTGATTGACTACGCCCGATCGCATGGGCTCAAGATTATTAGCATTGCCGATCTGATCAGTTATCGCCTGCAGCATGAGCGATTTGTCTATCGGGAAACGGTAACGACCCTGCCCACAGAATTTGGTTATTTTCAAATTTACGCTTACCGCAATGTTCTCGATGACTCAGAGCATGTGGCCCTGGTCAAAGGCGATCCGGCCACCTTTAAAGATCAATCGGTGATGGTGCGGATGCATTCGGAATGCCTGACTGGGGATGCTCTGGGTTCCCTGCGGTGTGACTGCCGGATGCAGTTACAGGCTGCTTTGAAGATGATTGAGAATGCAGGCCAGGGGGTATTGGTCTACCTGCGTCAGGAGGGCCGGGGCATTGGCCTGATTAACAAGCTGAAAGCCTATTCTCTGCAAGATATGGGGCTGGATACGGTGGAGGCCAATGAGCGACTGGGTTTTCCAGCCGATCTGCGAAATTATGGCGTGGGTGCCCAGATTTTGAATGATCTGGGGGTGCAGAAGATTTGCCTGATTACGAATAATCCCCGGAAAATTGCTGGCCTGGGGGGCTATGGCCTGGAAGTTGTGGATCGGGTGCCTCTGCTGATTGAGGCGACCTCTTATAATTCCAGCTACCTGGCGACCAAAGCGGAGAAAATGGGGCACATGATGCTGCAGACCTATCTGGTCACGATCGCGTTGCAGTGGCAGGATGAGCCTGGTTCAATCACAGAACGGTACAATCGCCTGGAAAAGCTACGCCATCTGGTCGCCAGCTACAACTTGCTGCTGCAGGAAGAAGTGCGACCGGTGGCGGTGGCCCTCTTTGGCAAGTCTGCTCTGATTTTCCATCTGGGCCTGGATCAGCCACTGGTGGGCGAGAATAACTGGTATAGCCAACCCAATCATCCTTACACTCAGGCAATTGGTGAGATTTTGGATACTCTGGCTGATTCCTTGGGGCTGAGCGGCCTGGAGTTTTTGATTTCTTCCGGGTCTGATCCCCTGACTGGCCTACAGATGAAACTGGATCGCCGATCGTGCGGCCTGGATCAATTGCCCTCGACCTTGATGTCTGAACTGGAAACTCAGACAATCTATAGTTTTAGCCAGGGGAGAGTAACCTGACCAACAGTTTGGAGCTTTGCTGAATGCAAATATGAATTACCCTCATCCCCAACCCTTCTCCCGCAGGAGAAGGGAGCTAAAACTCTTGTTCCCTCTCCTTTGGGAGAAGGCTGCATAAGGCGCAAGCACGAAAATCATCCTTCTATTCAGCAACGCCCAGTTTGGAGTATTGGGGATGGTCAATCGTAGTCCTCAGTACAAAAAAAATGTGGCCGGTTGGTTACTGTTCATTCCATCAGACTCTCTAGTTACCCGTATTTAGCGGGACATCACAACCCCATAACCCGGTTTCTTGTCCTCCATGCTGCTCTCTGCAGCAGAGGGAGTTGAGGGACCGGGTTTCTTGTAATAGCCTGTAAATTCGCTATCCTAACTCCATTAATAGCGTTGCGGAGGGATGAGTCCGTGCTCATGCCCGATCGGTGTCCACTAGATTGGGCGCTGACTTGTTCGGTTTTTTCGTCAAAGGTAAGGGAATGAATTTTTTGATCCAGAATGCTCTAGTGTTGCACGGAGAAGGGTATGCAGCGGTTGATGTGGAAATTAGAGCAGGGTGGATTCAGGCGATCCGTCCCGCCCATTCTCAGAATCAGGATGCTGGTCTTCCCACGGTGGATGGGCAGGATAAATTATTGCTGCCCGGTTTTGTCAATGGCCATACCCACTCGACGCAAATCTGGCAGCGGGGCCTGATTCCCCAATTGCCCCTGGAACTCTGGCTGGCGGATCTGGTGGATACCACGCCGATCGACCTAGAAGCTATCTATCTCGGGGCTTTGACGACAGCCGTTCAAACCCTTTTATCTGGCGGTACCTGCTTGATGGATCATCTCTATCTGGTTCTGGGGCAGGAACTGGAGACGATCGCAGCCGTTGTGCGGGCTTATCAGGAGGTGGGCATTCGGGCAGTGATTGCTCCCCTGCTGCAGGACGAACCCTGGGCCGCATCCATCCCGCAGGGATGGCAGAGGCTGCCCCATCAGCCAATGCCTCGATCGACATCAGAAACTTTGGCCATCCTGGAAGAAATTGTCACAACTTTTCATGATCCGGAGGGGACCATTCGCATTGGGGTTGGCCCAACCGGTTTCCATCGCTGTTCCGATGACTTGTTGCGGGGTTGTGCCGAATTGAGCGATCGCTACGACCTGTGTCGCCATATGCACCTGCTGGAAACCAGGGTCCAGAAAAGATTGGCCCAGGAAAAATATGGGGGCAGTGCGGTCAGACATCTCCAGCACCTCGGCTTTCTCGACTACCGCGCGTCTTTGGCGCATTGTGTCTGGCTAGACCCAGAAGATCTAGCCATCCTGGCCGAAACCCGAGCAACGGTGGTTCACAATCCCCTCAGCAATTTGCGTTTGGGAAGTGGGATTGCCCCTATCCTGAAATGTCTGCAATCTGGCGTCAATGTTGCCCTGGGTTGTGATGGGGCTGCCAGCAATGATGGCCAGGATTTGCTAGAAACGCTGAAACTCTCCACCATCTTGCATAATGTCACAGAGATAGACTACCGACAATGGATTACCCCTCGTCGGGTGGTGGAGATGGCGACCCTGGGGGGAGCCAGAGGGGTTAATTTGGCCGATCGTATCGGTTCCCTGGCAGTAGGTAAACAGGCGGATCTGGTCCTCTACGACTTGAAGCATCTGTCCCTGCTGCCCCGGACTGATCCAGTGGGTCTGCTGGTCCTGGGCCGACCCACGGCGGTGGTGAATGCGGTCTGGATTGGGGGCCAGCAAGTTGTGGCTGAGGGCCGCATCATCACGATCGAGGTTGAGGAATTGACCCAAACCCTGCACGATCGTAGCTGTCGAGCCGCTAAACCTCAATTTCAAACGATCGACCAGATTGAGACCTACTATCGGCAAATCATGTCAGATTAATGGTTCAGTATGGGCCTGCGCTCCATTTTGCAGGCGCAATTTTGAAATTCGAATCGCCTATCGTGTATGATGCACGCGAAAGCATTCAGTCATAGCGCTTGAATCTGAAAACGAGGCTAACAACTTGTGTCACGTTGCTTCTGAGCCTAGGGTTCACGGTGTTGTGCTGTCTCTGGGTGGGCTTACCGATGACTCTGGCGAATCCATCCCAGCCCTCTGCCCGCGACTTGCAACAGCAACAGCAGCAGGTGAATCAGATCCGATCCACCGTGCAACAAGAACAGCGCCGTCTTCAGAATCTACAGCAACAGGCTGAAAGCAACTGGGGCCTGTTGCAACAGAACATCCAGATGACTCAGACCCAGTTGCAGGACTATACCTACCAACTAGAACTGGCGAAAAAATACCTGAAGGAGTTGCAACAAGATCTGAAGTTGGCTGTGCAGGGATACCGAAAACGGCAAGCTGCTACGGTAGCCCGACTGCAGTTTCTGCAGCGACAACAGCGTCGCCATGGTCTGGCGCTCCTACTGCAAAGTCGCAACCTGAATGAGTTTCTAGATCGGCGGCATCAACTGCGTCTGGTTTATCGGACTGATCAACAGCAGTTGCTGGAACTGAAGACAGAAGCCGATCGGATCAACAGTCGTCGCCTAGAAATTGAGCGGCAGAAAAACCAGATTGCCCTGTTAACCCAGAAACTTTTGGCTCAAAAGTCTGGATTTGAGGCTCAGGCCAAGTCGCAGCAGTCTCTGGTGCAGCGCTTGCGCAGCGATCGGGCAGCCCTGGAGGCGGCTGAGCAACAATTGGCTCAGGATTCTGCTAGCCTGACGACCCTGATCCGAAAACGGGTATCTGAGGAGCGGGCTCAGGGGCAGACTTCCCAGCCCAACATCATTGCCTATGGGACGGGAGGCCGCATGGGCTATCCCGTGGATGGCCCCATCAGTAGTTATTTTGGGTGGCGAGTGCATCCCATTCTGGGCTACGAAAAATTTCACGCTGGGCTGGATTTTGCCGTTGATTATGGGACTACGGTCCATGCTGCGGGTGGCGGGATTGTGATCCTGGCAGACTGGTATGGGGGCTATGGCAACGCTGTCATCATTGACCACGGTAACGGGATTACTACCCTCTATGGCCACAATAGCGAGTTGTATGTCTCAGAAGGGCAGACCGTACAGCGAGGTCAGGCCATCTCTGCTGTAGGTTCTACTGGTTTTTCTACGGGGCCTCACCTGCATTTTGAAGTGCGACAGGACGGAGAACCTGTGGATCCAATGGCTTTTTTCTGAGCCATTTCCCCTTGACAGTGATATGATGGTTGTGATTGTTGGGCGCGTGGCTCAGTGGATAGAGCATCAGGTTCCGGTCCTGAGGGTCGGGGGTTCGAATCCCTCCGCGCTCGTTTTATAAGAGACTAAACACCCGCTGGAGTGGGTGGTGTGGGTAATTTAGGATAGGCAATCCGCTGGTGGTTGAACTGCTGCCAGACCTGGACAAAAACCTCGGCGATCTGGGAAAGATCTTCCCGAGTCAGACCTGCATCTACCAGTTGGCCATCCTGCCAGCGGGAGCGCAGAATTTTGTTAATCATAATGCGGGCCTCGTCGGTGCAGACATCTTTCAGGGAGCGGAGGGCTGCTTCGCAGGAATCAGCCAGCATCACAATCCCGGTTTCGCGAGACTGGGGAGTGGGGCCAGCGTAGCGGAAATCTGACTCCTTTACCAGGCAGTCAGGATCCTGCCGCGATCGCTCCTGAGCCTGATGATAGAAGTAGACAATCTGCATCGTGCCCTGATGCTCTGGAATGAATGCCGTAATCGCCTTGGGTAACCGGAACTTACGGGCCATCACCAGCCCTTCCGTAACATGTTTGCGGATGATCTCAGCACTCTGCCAGGGGTCGTTGATTTCGTCGTGCTTATTCGGGCCTCCCATCTGATTCTCGATAAAGGCCAGGGGATCGTGCATTTTACCAATGTCATGGTAGAGGCAGCCTGTTCGTACCAGTTCGACATCACAACCCAGACGACGGGCGGCGGCTTCAGCCAGGGTGGCGACAAACAGGGTGTGCTGGAAGGTTCCCGGTGCTTCAGAAGCGAGACGCTTGAGCAGGGGGCGGTTGGGGTTCGCTAGTTCGGCCAGCCGAATTGGAGTCACCAGATCAAACAGATGTTCCAGATAAGGGCTGCACCCCAGGGCGACCACACTCCAGGTGATGCCGATTAGCCCCTGCATAGCAGCCAGACCCAGCACTACATACCAGGCTGGCCCGATCACCATATTCAGCAACAGGTAAACGGTGCCCTGGGTGATGCCGACCACCAGCCCGAGGAGGGCAAATTCCTCCCGCGATCGGAGGCGACCCGCAACCAGAGCCCCCACCAGTCCGCCAACTACCGTGGCAATCAAGTAGGTGCTGCCAATATCCATCCCGACAGCCAGGGTAACGGAGAGTAGACCGACGATCGCCAACCCCAGAGCGGAGCCGTAGAAACTACCACTGAGCAGGCCCACCAGGGGCAGGCTGGTAGCTGGTAACCCAACCATCGCTGGTAGGGGGGCCGTCAGGCTGAGCAACAGCAGCAAAACCTGATCTCGCCGCCGGAGACCGGGTTGATAGCGCCGTTTAATCAACCAGAAAATGCCCACGCTGCCACTAACCAGCCCCCCAAAGCCAATCAGGCCGGGCCAGTTAATTTCCCTGCGACTGAGGCCGAAATGGTCCAGCAGAACGAAATCAGCCTGGGTGATTTTTTCACCGCTATAGACAATGACCTCCCCCTGCTTAATATTGACCAGCACGGTTTCCACGGCTTGAGCTGCCTGCTCAGCTCGTTCTCGGGTCCGTTCCCGATCCGTGACCAAATTGGGCCGCAGAATGTGAGTTAAACCCTGAATGGCTAGAAGTTGAGCAGATTCCGGGACTGCTTTACTAACATCATCTTTGACCAACTGCTGTAGGATGTCCTCTGGCAATCCTGGTGGAATGCCCTGGCTCAAAATCCGTTCTGTGATTGCCTGCATGGCGTTTTGCGTTTTGACCCAGGTTTCATCAGACCAGTCCAGAAAGGAGGGGTCATAGAAATTATCAGGTTTGACCAGGGTGGTATCGGAGAAACCCTGGAGGGCACGGGCATAGCTAGCCTGAGCTCGGGCGATCGTGGCCAGAAGCTGGGCAAAGCTTTCAGGAGAGGTGGTTTGTTGATAGGCCTCAAGTTCTTCCAGAGCCAGATTCTGGTTGGCACTGCTGGGAGCGAGGGAAGACCTGAGGGGAAAGGCCTGACTCGGAGAGGGGCGGCTGGTAAAAGTGCTGACAAGAGACTGCCATTCCTGGTCATTCAACCGTCGCAGGTAAGATTGGGTGGCTCTGGACAGCATCCCAGGTTGTGTAAAGGGAAAAACACCGGCTGTGTCTCGGAGTGCTTGCCCCCGATCGAGAAACTTTTGCAGGTCTTGGTGGATCTGTTGATTGACGGTTTGATCCAACATCAACACTGGCACAGAGCCTGTACGGGCCTGTTTCCGTTGTTCATCTGTTGTTTTATTGTCTGGAATGCTGACGGTTTTAGGAGCCCGGATGGTTTGAGGGGCCTGTTTACCGACATCTAGTTTGGGTTCATTGTAGAAGTGATAACCAATAACGCTGGTCAGGGACACGATCGCGGTCACGGCCAGGATGGGGCCACGGTACCGATCGGTCAGGTGTGCCCGCTTGTCCGCTGCGGGTTGCCCTTGTCGGGAAGCGCTAGCTTGCCACCAGTGTTCGTGCCAACTTGTAGCTTGATGCTGAACGGTCCCGATCAATCGGCGGAGTGTTTTCATAAAGGCATGCTGTCAACGACGATCGCGCAATGTTTCAGGACCATCCCCCGCTGCCAGTGCTGGATGCTTGACGGGGGATGGGGGGAAGGGGACTGTTGCGGGAGAAACAGGCTCAATCATTGACGTCCAGATCAATTGCAGGAAGGAATGGAGAAATCAAACTAACGAGGTCGAATCACTCCCGGTGCCGCAGTTGCAGTTTGGTCAGCTCGGTGGATGAAGGGAGCGAGAGGATATTGACCGGACCAGACCGCCAGGAGTTGGGCGGCCAACTGATCAGCGTGGGACTCTAACCGGAATGGATGGGACAGGGTCGATAAGGGTGATGGAATCGGTTCCATGCGGGAATTCAGGGCATGGGACCAGTTACTTGGGAGACATACAGAACCATTATAGGCACCTGCCACGGCCCCGGTAATCGTACATAGGTTAGACTGATAAATTGAAATTTGTGCCGTTTGGCATAGAGCCAGTCGGTAGTCTTGAGGGGTTCTGAGGAAACTGTAGAAGATAGGAATCATGGCTGTTACCTCAGGGGATCTGCTCCCCATGGCCACGATCGCCGTTTCTATCCCAGCGGCCTGGGTCAGCAATCTTTGCACGAGGCCAAGCTGTTCCAGGACAGTCGTTGCGGCTAAATCAGTCTCCCGTAACCGGTTGATCAGTCTTGGAATCAGGTCAGTCAGGGACATCTGTCTGCGGAGAAACCAGGCGATCGTCTGGCTCAAGATCAGGATTGCAGCCCGGCATTCCAGGGAAAAAACTTGGACCTGCCACAACTGCTCCAGCTTGCGGTAGAGCAGCCGATCATCTTCATGAAAAAACAGGGCGATGGGGATGGCCAGCGCCAAAGGGGGCATGGCCTGATCGGGGAGGGTGAGCCGTTGCCAGTCGGCCAGATCCAGATCCCCCCGATCACACAGGCTCTCTACCCCGGTCAGCAAGACGGCAGTGAGTGGGAGAACTAGGGGGCGATCGAAAACCAGTCCCCTTGAAGGACAGCCTGATGGAGGATGGGGCCAAGTCTGGGCTATGAACTCGCCGACGATCGCTCCCCATAGCGCACCCTGGAATTGGTTCAGGAGGGAATATCCCACAAATCATCCTCAGAAATGGGACTTGAATCAAGCTAGGTTGAGGGGAAGCGTTGTCTGCAACAATCCTCTAGCCAGAGTGCTTACCCAGGTCGGCATGCCTGGAACGATGCTCCATGACTTTCTAGTGTTCCGTCAAGAAAATTTTGACGGGTCGAAGACCCGCAAAATTTAACCCCAATCAACAACCTGGATTTTGGCTGCCCGTCCATCATTGATGGACTGACCACTAGATTGGGATCAGGGATAAAATGTACTCTCCTTCATTGACAGCCTGATTGGTAGAAACATCGTAAACAATACCGGATTGTTCCGCATAGATGTTAATCAGGGTCGGCAGTTTTTCATCCTTGTTAAAGCTGAGAACCTGATAGAGGTGTTCTCCAGGATGAATGGTGGTCCCCAGGGGTGCTCTGGCTTGAACCATGCCTCCAACGGTTGCATAGTACTTTTTAACCTGAGTCTTGGTGGCGGTGATCATGGGGTGAGAAGGGTGCGACACCTGTTGCGGGAGATCCAGAACACCTTTGGCCATCAGATAGTTCTGAATGCCCCTGATGCCCCGACTCACGGATTCGGGATTCAACTGCATGCCGGAGCCTAATTCCAAGGTCCAGGCTTCAATATCGAAGCAGATGTTGCGCCCCAGATCGCGAAAGCAATCTTCCAGAGCCAGCCAGGGTTTGATAAAGGCTTCATCGAAGGCGTCCCCATCGTACTCATCCAGGAGGATGCCATAGTCGAATTGGAATAACCTGGCGTTTTCTTGCCGATTTTGAAAGTAATACAGGTAGTCAACCGCCTGGTTGGTAGAAGTATGCAGGTCGATGACGTAATCGGCATCAAAGCAAAGGGACTGCAGTTTATAGCGATAACTGTCTGAGAAAGGAACGCCAGAGGGAGCCTGAATCTCGTCTAACAATTTATGGAAGGCGATGCGAATCTGGGCTAAGTAATTATGCCGAATGGTTGGCAGATCCAGATTGGCTTGGGATTTGGCAAACGTCATCAAATCCGGATGTTCTTTCTCATAGTCCCAAAAAATTCGATTCCAATCCTGACCGTCATAAATATTGAACCGACCAGAGGAATAGTGATGCATCCGCTGATTGGCGCTGAGAGGATTACAGACCGGAACCAACCAGACTTGCCCAACGAGCTGGGTTGAGTCTAGCGTCATCAGGAACTGAATCAGTTGGTGAATAACGGCATTGCCTGCAATCTCAGCCCCATGGAGATTGGCCTGCAGGTACACTTTCTTTCCAGGTCGTGCCCCTGTGAATTGATAAACCTGCAAAGCCAGCCGATCGCCAGAAGCGAGTTGCAGTAAAGGAATGGTAGAGATTTTTGGGATTAACTTGCTCACCTTATCGGACTGCACCCTGATCAGTATTATTTCGGAACTATACGACACAAAGGTGGAATTTTGGTGCATCCAGTGATAATTAATCGTGATTATTTCAGATCTAGCAAACCCATCTCCTTCAATTTGGGATTAAAGCGAATCTGAAGCTGCAGACCTCGATCGCGTAAATCCGCCAGAATCTTTTCTTCCACCCGACGGGCCACCTGCTTCAGGAGTTTCATCTGGGTGATCTCATCGCCTCTGGCATAGGCAGCCTGTTCCTCTGGAGTCATGGTGATTTTGGCATCGATCGGTTGGGTCCAACCGGTTTGGTCGGGTTCATTGCCGGGAGGAGTGACCCCATTCTCCCTAATCCAGGCTTCCCGAATTTCCTCCAGGATGGTGCGGTTCGGTCGTTCGATCGTCTGGGCCTTTAACCAGTAACAGTTCTGGGGCTGGCGCACCAGATGTTGTTGCAGGCTGAGATAAATGTCCCGGGAATAGCCGATAAATTGCAGCACGTTGTCTTGGTCAAAGATGGCATAAACACCGACTTGACCCTGGAGTTGCTCTGGGAGTTGTCCTTCTGGGGTGATGTAAGGGATTGCTTCCAGGTTGGTCAGTGGCGACAGGGATGGGGAAGGGGGCATAGTCGATCCTATCTATTTAATCTTCCTCAGTTTCCCATTTTCGTATTGCCAGATTTGGGTGGGGAGAGAACCCGTGCCTCGATTGGGAGGGCCGCCAGGAAATGTGACGAATAGCTTAGGGCCTTGCTGTTTCAGGAGTGGGTCCGCCCCACCACAGAAATCGAGGGGTGGGGAGAGGGTGTAGGTACTATCGGCCCGTATGCCTAAAAAGTAAAGGGGACCGCCATTGCAGGCATTGCCTCTGGGAATTTCCTGGTACACCAGCACTTCCTCCAGGTTGCCAAGATGGCGAAAACGACCGATCACGATCGGGGCGTAGGCGTTCTGGCAGTTCAGGCGGTTGATCACCTTGTTCTCCAGGAGCACCTGACAACGGCCAGCAGCGTCTGGAGCCAGAATTTTGAACTTGCCCCCGATCGTTTCCAGTTCAACCGTGATTTTTTGGGCCAGAGCACTGGGTGTGATCAATCCGATCAAAAGCCAGGGAATAATTCTTTGCATAGCCACCATTGTAGAAACGAAGTTGAAACCGCTACAAAAATAATTAATCCCCACCATAGGTGCCAGCGTCAAATGTTTACAGGTGTTTCAGAGGTGAGACAGGCTATTAACCGCAACGTACTGATTGTCTCTCCCGATACACCTCTGATCCAGGTGATTGAACGGATGAATCAGCGGCGATCCCTGATGCCAGACGAACCTCAGTCCTGGGCGATCGCGGATAGCCCCAAAGCAGAAAGCTGCAGCCAGCCTACCTGTGCCTTGGTGATGGCATCGGCCCAGTTGTTGGGCATTTTCACCAGTCAGGATGTTATTCAGGCCGTGGCCTCAAAATGTAACCTGGAGGAAACGACCATTTCAGAGGTGATGACTACTCCGGTTGTGACCTTGAACTTGGCAGATTTGAAAGATGCCTCGGTAGTGCTGGATGTGATGCGCCAGTACCAGATTCACCATTTGCCGATTCTGGATGAGCAACAGCAACTGCTGGGAGTCGCCACGTGCAAGAGTTTGTTATGTGCAGGCCAAAACCCGGAAGTTGCCTTGCACAGGAGTGAGGAACAGCGTTCTCTGGCCCTGGATATGACCCAACTGGGGACGTGGGACTGGGATATGACGACAGGGAGCTTAACCTGGACGGACAACACATTTCGATTATTAGGTTTTGCGCCTGGAGAAGTGGAGCCCACACAAGCCGTTTGGCGTCAGCGGGTCCACCCTGAGGATCTGGAGGGCATTGAGCAGGCGACCCTGCGTGATCTGGAGGGCCAGGGTCCGGGTGAGGTTGAATACCGGGTAGTGCATCCTGATGGCAGTCTGCACTGGCTGCTGGGCAAGGGCAAGGTGGTCCATGATCAGGATGGAAAGCCAGTGCGGATGCTGGGCATCCTGATGGACATCAGCGATCGCAAAGCGGCTAAAGAGCAGTTGCGGCAACAACAACAATTGACGGAGCAGATTGCGGAGTCTACGGCAGCCATCCTTTACATCTATGACCTGGTGGAAAACTGCAATGTGTATGCCAATTCCCAGATTGAGGCAGTTTTAGGATATTCCCCGGATGAGGTTCAGGCTCTGGGCAATGCCCTCTTTTCGACCCTGGTGCATCCAGAGGATTTTCCCACCCAAATGGTTAATTATCAGCACTGTTTCACCCTGAAAGATGGGGAAATTCTGGAGACAGCCTACCGGATGCGGCACAAGCAGGGGGAGTATCGCTGGCTGCTCAGTCGCGATCGCGTCCTCAACCGCATGCCAGACGGTTCTCCCCGGCAAATTCTGGGCGTCGCTACAGACATCACCCTCCTGAAAGAAACCCAGGTGGCTCTGCAACACCAGGCCGATCGGGAACGGCTGATGGCGACGATCTCTCAGCGGATTCGCCAGTCATTAAATCTGGAAATGATTCTGGCAACTACAGTGGGGGAGGTGCGGCAACTACTCCGAACCGATCGGGTGATTCTCTACCGGTTTGATCCGGATTGGAGTGGGATTGTGGTGGCTGAATCGGTGGCAGAAGCCTGGTCCCCGATCCTGAACTTGAAGATTACCGATACCTACTTTGTCGCAACCCAAGGCCAGAGCTATCAGCAGGGCACCATCAGGGCGATCGATGATGTTCAGGTCGCTGGGTTGGACCCCTGCCATCTGGCGCTGATGGAACAGCTTCAGGTGCGAGCGAAACTGATTGTGCCTGTGCTGCAGGGACGCTGTGTCTGGGGATTGCTCATCGCCCATCATTGTGCCGCTCCCCGCTCTTGGCATCCCTGGGAGAAGGAACTCCTGTCCCAACTGGCGACCCAGGTGGGGATTGCGATTCAACAGGCCAATCTCTATCGTCAGGCCCAGCATGAACTGGCCGAGCGCAGACAGACAGAACAGGCACTACGCTTATCCCAGGCCCGGTTCGCTGGGATTCTGGATGTGGCTAGTGATGCCATTATTTCCATCGATAGCAACCAGCGTGTGACCCTATATAACCAAGGGGCCGAAAAGATGTTTGGCTATCCGGCCGATGAGGTGCTGGGCCAACCTCTTGATCTGTTGCTCCCCAAACGTTTTGTGGGCATGCACCGCCACCATGTCAGAGACTTTGCCCAGGGAGAGGCTCCGGCCCGCCGGATGGGAGAACGCCAGGAAATCTTTGCTCGTCGTCAGGATGGGCGTGAATTCCCCGCTGAGGCTTCCATTTCCAGGTTAACCCTGGCCGGAGAAACGATTCTGACGGTGATTCTGCGGGATGTCAGCGATCGCAAGCGGGCTGAAGCGAAACTCCGCGAACAACAGGCCCAACTGGACCTGGTGGTACAGGCGTCAAATGTGGGGTTCTATCTTTCCGATCTGCAAACAAATACGTCCTATGTGTCGCCTGCTTACAAGGCCCAGCTTGGTTATGCTGCTGAAGAAGAATCGGGTAGCCCTGCCGATTGGAATAGCCGTCTCCATCCCGAAGATCGAGACCGGGCGATCGCAGCCTACCAGGCGTTTAAGCGCCAGGAGGCCCCTTACAACATTGACTTTCGCTTGCGCCACCGGGATGGCAGTTATCGCTGGATTTATAGCAATGCCCAACTCATTCTGGATGATAGAGGATGTCCAGCCAAAATTGTGGGGACCCACATCGACATCACCGATCGCAAACAGGCTGAAGCAGCCCTACAACAATTAAACCGGGATCTGGAGTGGCGGGTCCAGGAGCGGACTGAAGCCCTGCAGCAACAGGCAGACCAGGAACAATTACTCCGATTTGTGGCCCAGCGGATTCACCAATCCCTCGATTTAGAGGAAATTTTGATCACGGTGTTGACAGAAATCCGCCATACCCTGCAAGCCGATCGAGTCGCTATCTACCGGTTTAACCCCGATTGGAGCGGTACTTTTGTGGCGGAATCGGTCGATACAAATTGGGTTCCCTTAGTCGGACCTGATATCCAGACGGTTTGGCCAGATACCTACCTGCAAGAAACCCAGGGAGGGCGCTACCGGCAGGGTGAAACTTTTGCAGTCAACGACATCTATACCATTGGGCATAGCCCTTGTCATGTGGACATTTTGGAGCAATTCCAGATCAGGGCCTATGCGATCGCGCCGATTCTGGTGCAGGACCACCTCTGGGGTCTGCTGGCTGCCTATCACAATGCAGCTCCGCACCAGTGGCAGGCTCGGGAAATCAACCTGTTGTTGCAGATTAGCCTCCAGACCGAGATCGCGATTCAGCAATCCGACCTGTTTCAGCAGGTGCAAATGAATTTGGCCGTCAAAGGGCTCCTGGTGGAGATTGCGGAGACTATCAACCGGTCTGTCCAGTTTGACCAGGCCCTGACAGATATCCTGAAGCGCATCCAACAATTCCTTGGCTGCGATCGGGCGATCGTCTACCGTTTGCTCCCGGATGGCAGGGGTGTGATTGAGGAAGAGGCGACATCGCAGCCAGAACTTTCCCTATTGGGGCAAATCATTGACGACCCCTGCCTTAGCCGGGACTATGCAAAACGCTACGAGCAGGGCTACATCACGCTGCTCAACGATCGAGAAACGGCTGACTTGCGGCCCTGTTACCTTGAATTCCTGGCTCAACTCCAGATTCGGGCCAATCTGGTTGTCCCGATTTTGCAGGCGGAAACCCTCTGGGGCTTACTGATCCTGCATCAATGTCATACCCCTCGCCAGTGGCAATTGTTTGAGATTGATCTGCTGCAGCAGGTCGGGTTGCAAATTGGGATTGCCGGTCAGAAGGCTGCCCTTTATGCTCAGTTAGAGAACGAACTCCACCAAAAAGAGGTCCTGATTCGGGAGGTGCATCATCGGGTAAAAAACAATCTGCAGGTGATCTCCAGCTTGCTCTATCTGCAATCAGCCACGATCGAGAACCCGGATATCTTGCAACCTTTTATTGAGAGTCAGCATCGGATTGATATCATGGCCATGATCCATGAACGGCTCTATCGGTCTGGTAACCTGGCGAACCTCAACTTTGCCAGTTATGTCCGTGATCTGGTGGAAGATGTGTTTCAGTCCTATCTCCCGATTGGGGCTAGCATTACCTGGCAGGTAAAAGTTGCTGAGCTAGAGTTGGAGCTGGATATCGCCATTCCCTGTGGGTTGATTATTAATGAATTAGTGTCCAATGCGATTAAATATGCCTTCCCCAACCGCCGCTCTGGTGAGATTGGTATTATCTTTGATTACGAAAATTCTCAGTATCAATTGATCATTAGAGACAATGGAATTGGGTTTCCTCAGTTGGTGGACTTTCGCAATACAGAGTCTCTGGGGATGCAGGTGGTCTGTGCATTAACTCGACAACTGGGGGGAAGTATAGAATTGAATCGGGATGGCGGTACCGCCTTTGCGATCACGTTTTAATCCCAGTCAAACGTAATCCCATCCAAACCAGTCTAAACCATGAGTTCCAGCATCTTGATTGTAGAAGATGAGCAGCTTGTTGCACTCGACATTCAACGACGGTTAACTCAGTTGGGGCATCAGGTGGTTGCGATCACCGATCGGGGCGAAGCGGCTTTAGAAGCTGTTGCTCAATTTCATCCTGATCTAGTTTTGATGGATATTCATCTGCATGGGCATATGGATGGGATAGCTGCCGCCGCCCAGATCCGAGAACAATATCACCTTCCGGTTATCTTTCTCACGGCCCATGCTGATACAGCAACGGTCACTCAAGCGAAGGAAACTCAGCCCTTCGGATATTTAATCAAACCGGTGCAAACCAAGCATCTCAGTACGGCGATTGAAATTGCCCTGACGCGCCATCAGGCTGAAGTTCTGATGCAAAGGGCATTGGAGAAGGAACGAGAGTGGAGTGAGGCGCTACAGCGGGCTCTGGACAAAGAAAAAGAACTAAATGAGTTGAAATCTCAGTTTGTATCGATCGTTTCCCATGAATTCCGTAATCCCCTGAGTGTCATCCTGTTTGTTCTAAGTTTGCTGGAGCGTCACGACCAAGAATTTTCACCTGATCAGCAACGGAGTCACATTCGGCGAGCTAAGGCGGCCACCCACAATTTAGTCCAATTGATTGAAGATATTCTCACCCTGAGTGAAACAGACGCCGTTCAGTTTCACTATCACCCGGTTCCGATCGATGTGCTCTGGTTTTGCCAGGAGTTAGTCAGTGAGTTCCAGGTCAATCTGGCGACCAACCACACCATTGTCTTGGAAGTTTGTAACTGTTCGGAAACGGATGTCCTGTTTTATGACCTGGATGTGAAGCTACTCCGCCATATCCTGACTAATCTGCTGTCCAATGCCATCAAGTACTCTCCAGAGGGGGGCGAAATTCGATTCTCGTTGTCCTGTAAGCCGGATGCCGTCATCTTCCAAATTCAAGATCAGGGGATTGGGATTTCCTCCGAAGACCAGACTCATTTATTTGAGCCCTTTTGCCGAGGGTCTAATGTACGGAAGATTTCTGGGACGGGTCTGGGTTTATTTATTGTGCAAAAGTGTGTTGCAGCCCATGGTGGGACGATTGCCGTCCACAGCGAAGTTGGGGTGGGCACAACTTTTACCGTGACTCTGGTGGGTCCAGTGCAATCATGACGATCGGGACCAGGTAAAATCGGGGGATGCAAAAAACACAGATGCTACCCTTAATTCCTGAGTGTGCCTGGAGCCGATCGATCGGCCTCGGTTGGGTTAATCCCTACCAGGTGCGTTACCCCAGCAACCTAGATGATGGTCCCTGGCATGGAATGCCCCTGGGCGGGTTTGGAGCGGGGTGTATTGGTCGCTCCCACCGGGGAGACTTCAATCTCTGGCATGTGGACGGGGGCGAACACGTCTTTCAGACTCTCCCAGCCTGCCAGTTTGCGATCTTCGAACAAGGTGGGGGGGATCCGGCCCAGACCCTGGCCCTCTGCACCGCAGCTCCCACGGATGGCACCCTCTCCGCCTGGAATTGGTATCCCGCCAGTACGGACGATCGGGCCACTGGCACCTATCACGCCCTCTATCCCCGGAGCTGGTTTACTTACCAGCATGGGTTTCAGGCAGAGCTGACCTGTGAGCAGTTCTCGCCGATTCTGGCCGCTAATTACCAGGAAACTAGTTACCCGATCGCTGTTTTTGAATGGACGGCCCATAACCCCACCGATCGACCGCTCACCCTCAGCATCCTGCTCACCTGGCAGAACCTGGTCGGCTGGTTTACCAACACGCTGAAATCACCAGAGGTGCGGGTGCGGGATGATGGTAGCCCGGTTTACGAATATCAGCCCCAGATGGGCCAGAGCACGGACAGTGTGAACCTGCTGGTTGGGGATGAACAGCGGCTGGGCATTGTCATGGGCAAGGCGGATGCGGATCCCCTGGAGGTGGCGGAAGGGGAGGGCCAGTGGGCGATTGCCACCCTGCTGAATCCTACTTGGGAGGTTTTCTACCATACCCGCTGGAATCCGGCTGGGGATGGCTCGGATCTGTGGCAGACTTTCGCCCAGGATGGCTCCCTCCCCGATATAGACTCGGAACTTCCGGCCCAGGTGGGGGAACAGCTTGGGGCAGCGATCGCGATTCGCTTCACCCTGAAACCGGGGCAAACCCGCCAGATTCCCTTCATTCTCACCTGGGATCTGCCGGTGACGGAATTTGCCGAGGGAGTGCAATATTTCCGTCGCTACACGGACTTTTTCGGGCGCACGGGTCAGAATGCCTGGACGATTGCCCGCACGGCCCTGAAGCATTATCGGTCCTGGCAGGAAAAAATCCAGTCCTGGCAGGCTCCAGTGCTGCAACGGGACGACCTGCCCGACTGGTTCAAGCAGGCCCTGTTCAACGAACTGTATGACTTGACCGATGGGGGAGCCCTCTGGAGTGCTGCCGATGAGGAGGACCCGGTGGGTCAGTTTGCGGTCCTGGAGTGTATTGATTACCGCTGGTACGAGAGCCTGGATGTGCGGCTCTATGGCTCCTTTGGTCTGCTGCTCCTGTGGCCAGAACTGGAAAAAGCAGTGATACGGGCCTTCGCCCGAGCGATTCCCATGGCCGACGATCGCCGCCGCACGATCGGCTACTACTACACAATCGGAGCTGACAGTCCTCAGGCCCTCCGTAAAGTGGCTGGGGCCACCCCCCATGATCTAGGGGCTCCCAACGAACATCCCTGGCAACAGACCAACTACACCAGCTATCAGGATTGCAACCTCTGGAAAGATCTGCCCTGTGATTTCGTCCTCCAGGTCTACCGGGACTTTCTCCTGACTGGCAGTACGGATGTGGATTTTCTGGCGGAGTGCTGGCCTGCGATCGTTGAGACCCTGACGTATCTGAAGACCTTTGACCAGGACGGGGATGGGATTCCCGAAAATTCGGGAGCCCCCGACCAGACCTTCGACGACTGGAAACTGCGGGGTATCAGTGCCTATTGTGGGGGGCTGTGGTTGGCGGCGCTGGAAGCGGCGATCGCGATCGGAGAACGGCTGAGTCCCGATCGGGTGCCTGACCCAACCCCGATCTGCCAGTTTCGGGACTGGCTGGCCCAATCCCGTCCCCTCTACCAGGACACCCTCTGGAATGGCCAGTACTATCGCCTGGACAGTGCCAGCGGTTCCGATGTGGTGATGGCGGATCAACTCTGTGGCCAGTTCTATGCCCGCTTGTTGGGCCTGCCCGATATTGTGCCGATCGACTGTGCCCGCAAAGCGCTGGAAACCGTATACGATGCCTGCTTCCTCAAGTTTCAGCAGGGCACTTTAGGTGCGGCCAACGGGGTGCGTCCGGATGGGTCGCCAGAGAATCCCCAGGCGACCCATCCTCTGGAAGTCTGGACGGGCATCAACTTTGGGTTAGCGGCGTTTTTAGGGCAGATGGGCCTGTGGGATGAGGGATTCCGTCTGGCAGAGGCAGTGGTGCGCCAGATCTATGACCACGGGTTGCAGTTCCGCACCCCAGAAGCGATCACCGCTGCCGGGACGTTTCGGGCCAGCCATTACCTGCGGGCCATGGCCATCTGGGCGGTTTATCACGTTCTCCTTTCCCAGGAGTCTGAGCCAGAACAGTAATTCGGCGATCGATTGTGATGATCCTGCGATCGAGGGGGCTGATCGGATGACAACCGATCGTAGTCCATATAGTATTTGATTGGACGAATGTGCCTTTTGTTACCTTGCTAAAGGGAAAGGAAAAAGCATGATGAATCGAATTGTACTGTCTTTGTCGATCTTTTTTGGTCTGACCCTCACAGCCTCTGCCCTGCCACCAAACTACACCCTGTGGCTGAAGGCCAACTCGACCAAATGTCTTCAGAAAATGAATCCAAGCTGGGAGAATGGTAATCCGATTCATCTGTGGGACTGTGGTGTCGAACGCAACAATGAATCCTGGGTGTATGACGTGAAAACGGGGCAAATTCGCGCCAAGGCCAATCCTGCGAAGTGTCTGCAGAAAAAGGAACCGGGTTGGGAGAATGGCAATCCGATTCATCTATGGGATTGTGGCGTCGATCGGGATAACGAATCCTGGGTATATGACGTGAAAACGGGGCAGATTCGCGCCAAGGCCAATCCAAGTAAGTGTCTGCAGAAGAAGGAACCCGGCTGGGAGAATGGCAATCCGATTCATCTGTGGGATTGTGGCGTCGATCGGGATAACGAATCCTGGCAAAACACCATTTTTGCAGGAGCCAAAGCTGAGGTGGGGGGAACTTATCAGAATAGCATCACGGTTCTGAATCGGGCCAAGAACTATGCCCGCCAGGCAGCAGAAAAACGCAATGGGGGCTTACAGAACTACCGGGCTGAGGATAAGATGCATGGTCCTGCCGATCAAACAGGCGTGGTGGAAAACGACGATGGCTCAGTCACGTTTACGTTTTATGGGGGCAAACCGACGGCTGAACCTACCATTGAAAGTGTGGTGACGGTGGAAATCAACGGTTGGCAAACTCGGATTGATTATAACGGACCAATTCGTCGCTAAGGATCGTGGATTTAATAACTCCGAAATTTTCAGCCCYCACCCCCAACCCCCTCCCCCTCTCCCGCTGGGAGAGGGGGCAGGGGGGTGAGGGCAATCAGGAGTTTATCGGTGTTATTTAATTCTCATTCCTAGCTATTTTCTTTGCGTTATGTAACGATTTTCTTATATGTACCTCTTTAGAAGGGGGGCATATAGCACCTGTGCTGGAAGCATAGGCCAGAATTACAACTTAAATTGGTAGAACTGTCCAAAACTGAGGGTATCGGAGATGTTTTTTACGGCTAATTTTTTGTCTAAGCTAGTTGCTGCTGCTGATCAAGCACCCCACTTTCCAGTGGCGTTTACCCTGGTTTATGGGGTGGGGTTTGTTGCGGCGGTGGGCATTGGGTCCATTGCCTGGTACAACTCCAAGCGGCCAGCGGGTTGGGAAGATAAGGGACGGCCTGACTTTGTGCCCGAAGTGAAAACGGAAGAGAGTTCTGATCCGGAATAGGAGATAAAAAAGGGTAGGCATTAGCCTACCCAAAATCTCAATTGGCAGTTATTGAGCAGTTACATCACTGGTCCATCAAAAGGAAAATTTTGTAGAGCGAGGAGAGGGCGCTGATTTTCTTGCTGTGAATTCAGGGCTTGCAGTCTTAGCAGTAAGCCGTTATATCTTCGCCACACTCATCGGCCAGATAGCAGAGAGCCCGAAATCTTAGGGCAACGACCTCTTCGTAGAGGGGGTTTAGCTTACAGAGGGGGGGAATGGAGAGAAGGGTTTTGCCGAAGAATTTGATATCTCTGGCAAAGGGACATTGGGAAGGAATTGACTTGCAAATAAAGTGAGCTCGTTGCAAGTCGCGAACATCGATTTCATTCAACCATTGGCGGAGAGGTTGTAGAACATTGAGCAGTTCTGGTGCAGATGAATGAGGGATAGAAGGGTGACTGGAAGCGTGCGTCTCCTGATTCAGGATATGGCCTGGTTGAATCCAGATCCAGCTCACTAAAGCAATATTTTCAGTTGAAGAGGTAGACATAGTCATCAGCAAGAACTCCACAGCGTAGCAAGCCTCAAAGCCTTGAACTTCTTAGGTTTTGACTTTTTCTTTTCTACTGCTATAGTGCCTCAGATTGAAGGCATGATAAGTGAGGGGAATCACTTATTTTTCGTGATTATCAATTGCTAATCTCAGGGACTTTACTCACAAATTCTAAGGCTATGAAAGAGTAGACCTCCGACTTCTTGAGGAAGTTGGAGGTCTAGCTTATAGGCAAATTTAGGAAATCTATCGCAACGCCTACAGGTGTGAGCAGGCTTAAGGGGCAATATTCGCAGCTACTTTAGGAGGGCTGATTTTGACCTCGGCAGGTTCCTCAGGCGTTTGCATTAGGAAAACGAGTAAGGAATTGATTTGAAGCTCTTGTCGGAGGAATCGCCGCAGGGCTGTCTCAATCTGGGTTCGTAACCCTACCCAATCCACTTCGGTGTTGTCACCAAAGCGACGGGCAAAATCCTGCCAGCGATCGCGCAGGACAGGTTTAATTGCTTCCTGCACCAGTTTTCTTAACAGGGACCGATCAACGGTAGTCACTACACCTTTGAGATGGACCTCGGGTTGGGCTAGAAGCGTACCATCCCAGCCGATCGCAGCGGCGATGGTGACTACCCCATCCTCAGCCAGTTGCTGCCGTTCTTTCAGCACCCCATCTTTGACAATGCCATCCCGGGTCATGAGCTCGATGCCAGATGGCACCTTACCGGCAACCCGAATGCTATCGCGGGAAACTTCGACAATATCGCCATTGTCGATAATCACCATGTTCTCTGCTGGGATCCCACATTTTTGAGCTGTTTCAGAATGTTTAACGAGCATCCGGTGTTCTCCATGTACGGGCAGGAAGAACTTGGGCCGAGTCAGCCCAATCATTAGCTTCTGATCTTCTTGGCAACCATGACCGGAGACGTGAATCCCTTGCTCCCGACCGTAGATTACTTTGGCTCCCTGCATCATCAATTTGTCGATTAAGTTGACCACTGAGATGGTATTTCCGGGAATTGGGTTAGCCGAGAAGACCACTGTATCCCCTTTTCGAATCTTCAATTTGGCATGTTCGCCATTGGCAATTCGACTCAGGGCTGACATCGGTTCTCCCTGGGAACCAGTTGTCAGGATGATGATTTTATCATCGGGGGTCTGGCGCAGGGTATGCAGAGGCTGTAGTAGGCTATCTTCACATTTGATGTAACCCAGATTGCGGGCATGGGCAATCACATTCAGCATGGAACGACCCAGAATAGAGACAACCCGACCATGCTGCTTGGCCAGTTCCAGAATCATATTGATGCGATGGACAGAGGAAGCAAAGGTGGTGACCAGAATCCGACCTTTGGCCTGGGCAAAAACTCGATCCAGATTGGGAAAGACCGATCGTTCTGACGGCGTAAAACCAGGCACTTCCGAGTTCGTGGAGTCGCTGATCAGGCAGAGCACCCCTTTCTCGCCATACTCTGCCAGTTTTTGCAGATCATAGAATTCCCCATCTACAGGGGTATGGTCAAATTTGAAATCCCCCGTGTGAATAATCACCCCTGCCGGAGTATGAAGCGCCACGGTAAAACTATCGGCAATAGAATGGGTGTTGCGAATGAACTCTACCAGAAATGAGTTCCCCACTCGCACCATGTCTCGGGGCCGGACTGTCCTGATTTCAGTTCGATTTCGGACACCAGCCTCATCCATTTTACCCTCTAGCATCGCCATAGCCAGACGGGGACCATAAATAACAGGGATTTCAAACTGCTTCAGGTGAAAGGGAATCCCCCCAATATGGTCTTCATGACCATGGGTCACAATCATGCCCTTAATTTTGTGGCGGTTTTCCCGCAGATAGGTCATATCTGGGAGGATGATGTTCACACCGTGCATGCTGGCAGAGGGAAAAGCGAGACCCGCATCCAATAGCAGGATTTCATCATTAATTTCAAACACGCAGGTATTTTTGCCAATTTCGTGCAAGCCACCTAGGGGGATGATCTTTAAAGCTGGTGCAACACCGTTTTGAGTCATTGGTCTCCTTATTAGGTACAAAGTTGCTATTCAATTGTTTTGAGATCTGAAATTTTCCTGGTTAATAATTACGATGCAAGTTCTGCCAGCACCGTTTTCAGGGTTTGAACAACCTCGTCAGAGGGCTCAGATAGGGGAAGACGAGTTGAACCAACATCCCAACCTCGTAACTTGAGGGCAGCCTTGACGGGAATTGGATTGGTTGTTAGGAACAACGCCTTAAACAGGGGGAAAAGCTGTAGATGAATCTGGGTCGCGAGTTGGGGTTGATTCCCTTCGAACGATTGAATCATTTGTTGAAGCTGATTGCCAACCAGATGGCTGGCTACACTGACAACCCCTTTAGCCCCGATCGCCAGCAGGGGCAGGGTTAGAGAATCATCTCCAGAGTAAATGGCAAATTCAGGGGGGGTCAGCCTACGAATTTGACTGGCCTGATCCAGATTGCCGCTGGCCTCTTTAATCCCCACGATGTTTGGCACTTCAGCAAGGCGAGCAACCGTTTCTGGCTGCAAATTTTGGCCCGTGCGCCCTGGAACGTTATAGAGCATGACAGGCAAATCGGGGGCAGATTCAGCGATCGCCTTAAAGTGCTGGTAGAGACCCTCCTGGGGAGGCTTATTGTAATAGGGAACGACTTGCAAAGACCCATCTAACTTCAGCTTATCGGCTTTCTGGGTGGCTGCGATCGCTTCCCGGGTAGAGTTTGACCCTGTTCCAGCCATGATCTTTGCTTTGCCTGCCGTTGCCCGCTGAATCACCTGAAATAACTCATACTCCTCGTCCCAGGTCAGTGTGGGAGACTCGCCAGTTGTTCCACAGACTACAAAGGTATCCGTGCCATGATCGGCCAGGTGAACAGCTAACTGCTCGGCTTTAGCGTAGTTAATGCTGCCGTCCGCCTTGAACGGCGTTACCATTGCTGTAAGAACACGTCCGAAATCCACTAGGCTTTACCTACCTGTATATATCTGATAGCAGCAATTAGAGGGAGGAATGGGCAGGTTGCTGTTCCCCTGGGG
Organism: Leptolyngbya sp. 'hensonii'; assembly: GCF_001939115.1. Taxonomy (GTDB): domain Bacteria; phylum Cyanobacteriota; class Cyanobacteriia. The sequence goes on from NZ_MQTZ01000011.1 coordinate 64,905, forward strand.
GTTTGTGCTTTTGACCCACGAGCTTCTGGGAAATCAGCAATTCAGCAATTTGAACAGCATTCAAGGCTGCCCCTTTACGAATCTGGTCCCCACTGAGCCAGAGTTCCAGCCCGCAGGGATGGGAAATATCCTGGCGAATTCTGCCTACCAACACCTCATCTAACCCGCTGGCTTCTATGGGCATCGGGAAATAGTTGGCCTCCCAGTCTTGCACCAACTTCACACCGGGAGCCTGACTTAAGAGCTCCTCTGCCTGCTTCACACTAAAAGGAGCCTCAAACTCCAGGTTAATCGCTTCAGAGTGAGCTCGGAGTACGGGAACCCGTACGCAGGTGGCCGTGATGCGAATCTCTTCTGTCCCGAAGATTTTGCGGGTCTCGTTCACCATCTTCATTTCTTCCTCGCAATATCCCTGGGGATTGAGCTTGGAATTGTGGGGAAACAGATTAAAGGCCAGGGGATACGGAAAAATCTCTGCTTTGGGGGGTTCATCTGCCAGAATAGCACGGGCCTGGGTTTTCACCTCTTCCATCGCCCTAGCTCCAGCACCACTGGCAGACTGATAAGTGGCTGCTACGATGCGTCGGACTGGCTGAACCTGATGCAGCGGCCAGACCACTACCGTCATTAGAATCGTCGTGCAGTTGGGATTGGCAATAATCCCCTGATGGGCTGCTGCGGCTTGAGGATTAACCTCTGGGACTACCAAGGGGACCTGGGGGTCCATCCGGAAGGCACTGGAGTTATCAACCACTACTGCTCCAGCAGCAACGGCTTTGGGAGCCCAGACTTTTGAAGTTGAACCACCCGCAGAAGCCAGAACCAGATCGATACCCTGGAAAGAAGATTCTTCGACCACCTGGACGGGAACCTGCTCTCCCATAAAGGGGAGTGTGCTGCCCGACGATCGAGGAGAAGCCAATAATCTTAATTCAGAAATTGGGAACTGCCGACTTTCCAGCAACTGGAGTAATTCCGTACCCACTGCGCCCGTCGCCCCTAAAATGGCGACTCGATACGATCGACGCAAACTAATGTCCTCCTTGAGTTAAAGCTAGTTTTCTACCAGGTCAAGCGTAAAAATTCTATTAGTCAATTTTAGATCAAACAAAATATTAATTAATACAAATGTTCTTATGAGGGGATCATAATTAAGCAGGTTCTAACATGTTAGCGGATTTTGCTCGACCTCAATAAAGGAGATTATGTTCTCACTCAATGAAACATTATTTGGCTCGTCGCAGCTTTAATCACCCAACCCAAAAATCGGCCAAACCAGGAGTTTGGCCATCATAATCGGCAATAAACTGGTTTTAGCTGTTGTTCGGCTAATCAAAGACTAAGGCAGTTGCTGCTTGAGCTGGGCCAGTTCTGCCTGGGTCAGGGTGGCCCTTACCTCCAACACCTGTGCCTCATCCCGCAAAGTTAGCACATACTCGCTCCCCTTTGCCTTGACTTCAACGCGGGGATGGGTCAAGTCCACTTGCTGGTAGACCACTGCGGGTAATCCCACCCGAAGCACAATGTCTGGTTGAGATTGGGGGAAAGCGTAGAGCTGCTGGCGCAAGGCGTCCAATTCCAATTTTTGAACTGTGATATTGCGTTCCTCCTGGATATCTGGCTTCCGCCAGTAGAGGGTGATCCCCCGAATCTCAGGGGTGGTCAGAACAAATTTCTCGTCAAATCTCTGAGGGTCCCAGTTCAGTTCACTCACATCTCCCATGGGGGTGAGCACCCGTTGTTGCCAGGTAATCTCCTGGCCATTGAGTTTAGACCACCATTGACCAATAGCGGCCAGATGATCCCCATTCTCAGGATTACTGCTCCCGTACTGCCAGACTAGTCTCGCTTGCATGGAAAGTCCTCGATCGTCATTGCTATTCTAATCTTTGAAAGCCAGACAACAAGGGTAGAGACTGCATGGACCTTCCCCTGATCTACCACCCCGATTACGTGGTGGCTCTGCCGTCAGGCCATCGTTTTCCGATGGCCAAATTCCGCCTGCTTTATGACCTGTTACTGGCTGATGGCGTGGCTGATCGAAATCAGTTCCACCAACCAGAACGACCTGATGCCGCCTTGATTGAGCTGGTGCATTGTGCCGCTTACGTACAGGCTTACTGTGACGGAACCCTGGATGCCAGAGCCCAGAAGCGCATTGGCCTGCCCTGGAGTTCAGAGCTGGTGCATCGCACCTGTGTAGCGGTGGGAGGAACAATTCTGACAGCCCAACTGGCCCTTCAGCACGGGCTGGCCTGCAATACAGCCGGGGGGACCCACCATGCTTTTCCAGACTATGGCTCCGGATTTTGCATTTTCAATGATCTGGCGATCGCAGCCCGACTTCTACAGCAATGGGGACTGGTCCAGAAAATTCTGATTCTGGATCTGGATGTGCATCAGGGAGACGGGACCGCTGCCATTTTTCAAGCAGATCCACAGGTGTTTACCTTCTCCATGCATTGTGAAGTCAATTTTCCAGGCACGAAACAGCAGAGTGATTTAGATGTAGCACTCCCAGCCGGAATGGAAGATGACGAGTACCTGCAGACATTAGCCTGCTATCTACCGGATCTACTCTCGGCAGTCAAGCCAGATCTGGTCCTGTATGACGCAGGGGTTGATCCCCATGGGGGCGATCGGTTGGGCAAACTGGCTCTGACGGATACAGGACTGTTTCGACGGGAGATGCAGGTGTTGGGGACCTGTGCATCTGCAGGCTATCCGGTAGCCTGTGTGATTGGGGGAGGCTATGCGGAGGATCTGAATGCCTTGGCCTATCGCCACTCCCTCCTGCATCGGGCTGCGTCAGCGATATACCGCCAATATTGACGGACTAGGGGCAACCCAGGGAGTCACGGGTGTTTACGCCTGTAATTGGATTGATTCCATTGGCGGCTGCGCACAGGTCCATTACCTGTTTGCGGTCCAGCACGGCATCACTGAAGTCTGCACCTGTAATTTTGGCCCCTTTAAAGTTGGATTTCAGCAGCATGGCTGAGGTCAAAACAGCATCACTCAGATCTGCGTTGGCAAAATTGCTGAGGTAGGCAATACCGTTACTGAAGTCCACCCCATGCAGGTTGGCTTTGGTCAGATTCGACCCGTTGAACACCGCGCCCTGTAAATTAGCCCCGGTAAAGTCAGCGTCAATTAGTCGGACGTTGGCAAACTCGGCGCGAATCAATTGTTGACCAGCGTAACTTTTAGCAGTGGCTTCTGCATCGTCGATCGCCCGAATGGCGGCTGAACTGGCAGCCTGAGCAGGCAATGGCAGGGCTGTCAACAGGAGGAACAGGGCCAACAGGAGGCTGAAGCAGGATTGCAGAATACTCATAGCTGAAGGCAACACTCACTCACTTCAAGACTTTAACGTAACATTTTTTAATCTTGTTTCATCGTCATCTTCGATCGCTTCGGGAGCAGACATTTCCGATCGGCCTCAAGTACAATTGTTCAAGCAGGCTGGCTGCGATCGCTGGTAGCCCTTTAACCTACAATCTTCATGACCTCATCCGCTAAAATTCCCAAGCGAATTTCTACTGCTTTGATTAATGCCCTTAGTGCCGGGGTTGTTCCTAGGGTTGGGCTGGAGCATATTGCTGTCGGGCGAGAGCAGGAGATTAAGGTGCTCCTGCAGGATTTGCACAACACGGCAGAAGGGGGAGCTGCCTTCCGGTTTGTGGTTGGACGCTATGGGGCCGGAAAGAGCTTTACGCTGCAGCTCCTGCGTAACCATGCCATGGAGCAGGGCTTTGTAGTGGCAGATGCAGACCTCTCACCGGAGCGACGCCTAGCCGGGTCAGGGGGCAGCAGTGTCGCCACATACCGGGCCTTGATGCAAAATCTCTCAACCAAGATTCGCCCTGATGGGGGTGCCCTAGCTCCGATTCTAGAGCGCTGGATTGCTGGTATTCAAACTCAGGTGGCCCAGGAGAGTGGCAAACGGCCCAATGATGCAGGGTTTGATGATCTGGTCGAAACCAGAATTCGGGAAGTCGTGAAACAGATGGAAGAACTGGTCAACGGCTTTGAATTCGCAAACGTCATCATCGCCTACTGGAGTGGCTACCGAGCTGACGATGAGCCACGGAAGGATGCGGCCTTGCGCTGGTTACGGGGTGAGTTTGCCACGAAAACGGAGGCAAAAGCAGCTCTGGGGGTGCGGGTCATCATTGATGATGAAAGCTGGTACGACTACCTCAAGCTACTGGCCCGATTTGTAGCTGGGATTGGCTATAAAGGTTTACTGGTCTTGCTGGATGAAGCGGTTCATCTCTACAAAATTACGACTAGTGCCTCCCGGCAGAATAACTATGACAAGTTGCTGATGATGTTTAATGATGCCATGCAGGGTCGAGTGGGGCATCTGGGTATTTTGATTGGGGGAACCCCTCAGTTTGTGGAAGACCCCCGCCGGGGGCTTTACAGTGATCCGGCCTGGCAGCGCCGCACCACCAAAAGCCAGTTTGTGAAGATAGCAGTTCAGGATCTCTCTGGTCCCGTGATTCGCCTGGAACCTCTGAGCCAGGACGAAATTCTCCAGTTGCTACAGCGGTTGGCAGAGATTCATACAACCCATTATGGGTATAAGGGAGGTCTCAAAGCTCAGGACTATCAGGATTTTCTGCAAGAGGTTGTCAAACGACTGGGGGCAGAAGCGCTGCTGACACCGGGTGAAATCGTCCGGGATTTCATCAGTGTTCTGACTGTATTGCAGCAAAATCCCAAGCTGACATTGAACAAGGTGTTGGGGGGGGCTGGGTTCCAACCGACTCAAGCGGGCAAGGATCCAAAAGGGGATGAACGTAACGAGTTCGCCGAGTTTACCGTATGATCAGACGACATGACTTCCACTCGGCTTCCACTTATCCGCCTATTTGATTTTTCCAGGGGAACCAGTCTGTCTGCCCGCATGACCCGGGTGGGGCTGGTGATGACCCTACTTTTTTTGGCGATCGCGCTCCTGGCTCCCGTTTTGCAATCCTGGGGTTGGATTCAGAATCCGATCGAAACCCTGAGTAATCCCATCCATGAACCTCCTTCCCTGCGCCACTGGTTCGGCACCACTCGCCAGGGATATGATGTTTTTTCCCGCACCCTATTTGGCAGTCAGGCCGCCCTTCAGGTTGTCGTCCTGGCAACTGTGATGAGTCTGGCGGTTGGGGTGCCCATGGGTATGGTCAGTGGCTACCTGGGGGGGAAACTGGACCGATCGCTCCTGTTTTTAATGGATACCCTCTATACTCTGCCGGGGCTGATCCTCTCAGTGACCCTGGCTTTCGTCGTGGGACGTGGGATCCTGAATGCGGCGATCGCCCTCAGCATCTCCTACATTCCCCAGTACTACCGGGTCGTACGGAACCACACGGTTAGCGTCAAGACGGAACTATTTATTGAGGCGGCTCAGGCCATGGGAGCCTCCACCTGGACGGTCCTCTCCCGTTACCTGTTCCTGAATGTGATCCAGAGTGTGCCTGTCTTGTTTACCCTCAACGCTGCCGATGCCATCCTCACATTGGGAGGGTTGGGGTTCCTGGGGTTGGGCCTGCCAGAGGAAACGCCAGAATGGGGTGCTGACCTGAAACAGGCCCTGGATGCTCTGCCTACCGGAGTCTGGTGGACAGCCTTTTTCCCCGGCCTGACGATGACGGGTATGGTGGTGGGCTTATCTCTTCTGGGAGAGGGATTAAATGAATTTGTAAATCCCCTGTTGAGACGGGAAAATTGGAACCGAAAAGCCTGAAACTGTCGTCGTAGATAACTGTAGGTTTCTACGCAGGTTTGAGGAGGTTACTATGGCCCGGAATTTGTCGCTTCTCTCAACAGCCGGATTCTTGACCCTGGTGGTGGCTGCTGCTGGGGCCTTTCGTCTGATCCCGGACGAACCCATGAATGCCCAAATTAACCCGCTTCCCAGTCCCCTCGCTCCCATCAGCAAACTGGCTAAGATTAGTCCAGATGGTGCTCTTGCCCCAGTCCATCCTGATGAGCCGACAGCGGACACTCTCAACCAGCGCTTCACTTTGGAGAATTCCCTAACCCGATTGCAGCAAATCAACGCTGCCCTGACAAGTTTCCGCCAATTAACCGAAAAAACGAAGACTGTCGAAGTTGGAGCCGTTGGCAATACAGACTGGGAAACCCAAAACCTGGGCTTTCCCAACTGGACGACTTCTGTAGAAGGGACTCTGCGTCGTCAGCATTTGCAGATCAAGCAACTGGAACGGGAACTGGCCCGCAAACAGTATGCCGATCGGGAAATCAGTAAAGCAGCTTTAGAGAAAAAGCAGGCAGAGTACCAGCAGGCTGAACGGGACTTTCAGAATTATTGGAATTCTGTAAAGATTGCCGATTAATCGGCAATTGGGGGGATCAAGGTTGAATCTGGAAGAGGTATGTCAAGCAATGCCTTAGCAAGATTCAGAAGGTCACTATGCAGCTCAAGGATATCCCCTCACAGCCCACCCCAGAAGCATCTCCCCAGCCTGTTCTGGAAGCTCCCTTAACTGACTATTGGACAGAGTTAGAAACCCCTAGAACGCCGATCTTTGAAACCCAGGCTGACAGTGCTCCTGATGCCGATTCCAATCTAATCGATCAAAAGCCATCCAGAGGGTGGTCTATTCTGAAGGTTTTGCTGCTGTTGATTGCCGGTGCTGGCAGTCTCCTGGGGCTATTATTTATTGCAGCCCTATTCATGGTTACGAGCAGTGGTGGCTGTGGTAACAAGGCCAGACAGTCTGAAGTAAAGCAAAATGTCGGCTCAATGAATCGAGGGCAGCAGGCTTTCTATCTGGAGCATGGCCGCTTCTCTAAGTCAGTCAAAGCCCTGGGCCTGGGAATCCAGACGCAAACCTATAACTATCAATACTTGACTCAAGGGACTAAAACAGCAGCTTTCAGCTATGGGATTGCCCGCAACGATCAGGTCAAGAGCTATGTGGGCGCAACCTTTCTGCTGCCTGAAACTGGTCAATCCAACAAGACTAAGAGTGAGCCTTGGATGGTCACAGTGCTCTGTGAGGCTAACCGATTTGGCGTTTATCAACCCGCTAACCCAACCTTACAGAAGGGCACGCCGACCTGTCCTGAAGGGACAAAGACGATCGAGACCCGATGACCATTCCAGGTCCATCCAGTTTGAATTTTGAATTTTGAATCGATTCCCCGTAGAATTGTCAAACTGAATACGATCGAAAATCCTCGCGCCAGTGACAACTTCTACGGTTTTGGGCATTGATGTTGGTGGCTCGGCTATCAAGCTAGGACAATTCGACCGGGAGGGGCAATGTCTTCAATTTCTGACGGTTCCCACTCCCCAGCCCCCCCAGCCAGAAGCAGTGTTGGTGGCTCTGGTGGACGCGATCGCCCAGATGGAGCAAATGGAAACCTGTGGGGCGATCGGCGTCGGAACTCCCGGTCCAGCCGATGCCACAGGCCGGATTGCCCGCATCGCGATTAATCTGCCCGGTTGGCGGGAGGTGCCCCTGGCTGATTGGTTGGAAGCAAAAATCGGCTTGCCGACCGTGATTGCCAATGATGCCAACTGCGCTGGATTGGGCGAAGCCTGGTTGGGGGCGGGTCGCCGCTTCAAGAACCTGATCTTACTCACCCTGGGCACAGGAGTTGGGGGGGCTCTGATTCTGGATGGCAGATTGTTTACTGGACCCTATGGTGCAGCTGGGGAACTGGGACTGATCACCTTGAGACCGGAAGGTCCGGCCTGTAATAGCGGCAACGCCGGATCCCTGGAGCAGTATGTCTCGGCCCAGGCGATTCGACGACGGACTGGCCTGGAGCCCCATCAACTGGGAGAGCGGGCCAGGGCCGGAGACCCGGAAGCCCTGACCTTCTGGCAGAGTTACGGGCGGGATTTGGGATCTGGGCTGGCTAGCTTAATCTATGTTCTGACCCCTGAGGCGGTGTTACTTGGAGGAGGCATCAGTGCCAGCGCAGAGTTTTTTTTGCCTGCAACTCAGGCAGAACTTGAGTGGCGGGTGATGCCCACTTCTAGAGAGAAGATGTGCCTGCTCAGGGCAGAATTGGGGAACCGGGCGGGTATGGTTGGGGCAGCTAAACTGGCCTGGGAAAAGGGAATGAATCCTTAAAGGTCAATCTCATCGGTCAAGGTTTCAATCAACAAATCCATGCGTTTTTGCCGATCGGCAAGGAAAGTTTCACATTGCTGGAGCCGATCGACGGCCCTGGAAAACTGGTCAAACACTTCTGCTAGTTCCAGTTCTCCTGATTCAATCCGGGTAATGATCGCTTCAATTTCAGCGACCGTCGCTTCGTAATTCCAGTCCAGAGATGACCTGTAGGAGGCTGAGGTGAAGCCAATGTCATCCTGATCAGGGTTGAGAGGGTCAGTGGCTGCCAGAGAATCTGTCATGGGAGGTTCACATCAGCGTTTGTACTAGCATCCAAATTCATCATATCGGTTACTTTGACTTTAATCTGCCCCTGGCCCAGTTGGACGAGCAACTCTTCATTTAAATGAAGCGTCTGGGACGATCGGGCGATCGTGCCATCGGTCTGACGAACAACAGCATAGCCCCGCCGCAAAACAGCCTGAGGGTCCAGAGTCGCTAGCTTCTGCTTGAGCATCTGACAGTGCTGGTCGGCTTGTCGGAGATGTTGGGTGGTGGCCCGCAACAGCCGCTGCCGCTGCCAGCGCATGAACTGCATCTCCCGTTGCAACTGTCGTTCTGGATGCAGGCGTTGCAGCCGATCGCGCAACCGTTGCTCATGAGTCCGTAACATGTTGAGATAATGGCTGGATGCATCCTGCAACCAAGCCACCCGATTGCGGTGTTCCAGGTAGAGATCGGCCAGCAGGGGCACACTCTGCTCCGCTGCTGCCGTGGGGGTATGGGCACAAATATCGGCAGCCAGATCGGCGAGGGATTCGTCTCGCTGGTGGCCAATACCTGCGATCACGGGGATGCTACAGGTGGCGACAGCCCGGACTACCCGTTCGTCATTAAAGCAGGCCATGTCTTCGGTTGCCCCCCCACCTCGGGCCAGAATCAGGGCTTCTGCTCTTCCATCTTGTTCCACCCTTCGAATTGCGGTGACGATCGAGGCGGGAGCCTGTTCTCCCTGGACCAATGCTGGGGAGAGCAAGACATGCAGACCTGAGTAGCGACGTTTAAGGGTGCGCTGGATGTCTCCCCAGGCTGCCGCTTGGGGGGAGGTTACTACGGCAATGGTCTGGGGGTGTGAGGGGATCGGTCGTTTACGAGCCGGATCAAACAGCCCTTCTATCTCCAGACGATCGCGCAACTGTCGATAGCGCAAGGCTCTCAACCCTTCACCTGCCGGGAGAGCCTGCCAGATGATGAGCTGGTATTGTCCCCGTTGGGGATGCAGATGAATGCGACCCAGCAAAATGAGCTGGGCCCCCTGAACCGGTAAGGTGGCTAACTTATGGAGCTGGCTGTTCCAGACGACACAGTTGATCGAAGCTTTAATATCGGGATCTTGCAGGGTAAAGAACAATCCACTGCGATATTGGGTGGCACTGGAAACTTCACCGATGACCCAAATCTGCTGCAGTCGATCGTCCTGCTCCAGAACTGTTTGGATGTAAGTGGTTAGACTACCAACAGAGAGTGCTGTATCGGGAACCAGAAGATTGGGAAAAGGGGAAGACATTTTTTAAATCATTGAATGATTAAAACCAAAATTATTAAATAAAGCATACTTTATGGTACAAACGTACTTTAGATTGTAAAATAGATGAGGTGTTTCGTCTGAATACCTTAACTGGACTTTCTGAAAATACACAGTAGAATAAGCTGCATTTATTCCTCCATTCTCAGGATTATGTCTGAATTGAATATCAATAAAATTATTCCTGCAGGCAAATCAGGTTTTTAACATGAGGTCTAGAGAATTCAGACATTCAATCCATGCATTAACCTTAGCTGGCATAAATCATCCTAACTTCTTCTAAGTTTTGTTTTGAGGCATTAATGGCACCCAAGCATACAGACAATCTTGAAAAAAATAGTTCTGAAAAGCAGAACCCAGAAAAGCAAAAAGCGCTAAACCTGGTACTGAGTCAGATTGAGCGGAATTTTGGTAAGGGAACAATTATGCGATTGGGAGATGCCAGTCGCATGCGGGTAGAGACCATTCCCTCCGGAGCTTTAACCCTGGATCTGGCTTTGGGAGGAGGTCTACCCAAAGGCCGGGTCATTGAAATCTACGGCCCAGAGAGTTCTGGTAAAACAACAGTGGCGTTGCATGCGCTGGCAGAAGTGCAGAAAGCCGGTGGCGTGGCTGCCTTTGTGGATGCAGAGCATGCCCTTGACCCAACCTACTCTGCGGCGTTGGGAGTTGATATTGATAACTTGCTGGTGTCCCAGCCGGATACAGGCGAAGCTGCGTTGGAAATCGTAGACCAACTGGTGCGGTCGGCGGCGATCGATATCATTGTGATTGACTCTGTGGCTGCTCTGGTGCCCCGGGCTGAAATCGAAGGGGAAATGGGGGATGCCCATGTGGGTCTGCAGGCTCGATTGATGAGTCAGGCCCTGCGAAAGATCACGGGCAATATCGGTAAGTCCGGCTGTACAGTGATTTTCCTGAACCAGCTCCGGCAGAAAATTGGGGTTTCCTATGGCAATCCCGAAACGACGACGGGGGGCAATGCTCTAAAGTTCTATGCTTCGGTGCGGCTGGATATCCGCCGTATTCAGACCCTGAAGAAAGGAACCGAAGAATATGGGATTCGGGCGAAGGTCAAAGTGGCCAAGAACAAAGTTGCGCCACCTTTCCGCATTGCCGAATTTGACATCATTTTTGGCAAGGGAATTTCTACTCTGGGTTGCCTGGTAGATATGGCCGAGGAAACGGGTGTACTAACTCGTAAGGGAGCCTGGTACAGCTACTCTGGGGATAACATCAGCCAGGGCCGGGATAACGCAATTAAGTATCTGGAAGAAAATCCGGAGTTTGCGAAGACGCTCGAACAGCAGGTGCGCCAGAAGCTGGAAATGGGGGCAGTGGTCTCGGCGAATTCAGTGGTCCCGATCGAAGAGGAGGATGAAGATCCCTATCTGGAAGATGAGATGTAGGAAACGCAGGCTCCTGACAGGACGCGATGGCTGAACAGTCAGATTCTGGTTGCTCTGGTGGCAAGTTTAGCCAGAGGACAGCCCCTGCTGCCCGAATTGCCCTTGGGAATCATTTCCTTTATGCTACCCAAGAGCAGGTGTAGTGGAGGCTAGCGCATACATGCAGATACAAGATAGAACCTTATTGTCCAGGGTGGAGCAGGCGATCCAGGTCAGCCAGTCCTATCTTCTTTCTACCCAACATCCTGATGGCTATTGGTGGGTGGAACTAGAATCTAATGTGACGATTACCTCTGAAGCGGTTCTCCTGCACAAAATCTGGGGAACAGATCAATCCCGCAATCTGCATAAAGTCGAAACCTATCTGCGACAGCAGCAGCGGGACCATGGGGGTTGGGAACTCTTCTACGGGGATGGGGGCGAACTGAGTACCACCGTGGAAGCTTATATGGCTCTGCGATTGCTAGGGGTACCAGCCAGCGATCCGTCGCTGTTGCGGGCCAAGACATTCATTCTGGCGCGGGGTGGTATCAGTAAGACCCGCATTTTCACCAAAATGCACCTGGCCCTGATTGGTTGCTATAGCTGGCGCGGTCTGCCTTCCATTCCGCCCTGGATTATGCTGCTGCCCGACAATTTCTTCTTCAATATCTATGAAATGTCCAGTTGGGCCAGGGGTAGCACGGTACCGTTGCTAATTGTGTTCGATCGTAAGCCCGTCTTTCAGGTGGAGCCGCAGATTACCCTGGATGAACTCTATGCCGAAGGGATTGAACAGGTTCGCTATGAGCTGCCCCGTAATCATGACTGGACTGATTTTTTTGTCACCCTGGATGATCTGTTTAAGCTAGGGGAAAATCTGAATCTGGTGCCGTTTCGGGAGCAAGGACTGCGGGCTGCTGAGAAGTGGGTGTTGGAACGGCAGGAGGCAACAGGAGACTGGGGTGGTATTATTCCGGCCATGCTCAATTCGCTGCTGGCCCTCAAGTGCCTGGACTATGCTCCGGCAGATCCGATCGTCGATCGGGGGCTGCGGGCGGTCGATAACTTTGCCATTGAAGATGAAACGACCTATCGGGTGCAACCCTGTGTCTCGCCGGTTTGGGATACAGCTCTGGTGATGCGATCGCTGGTGGATTCTGGTCTGGCTCCTGATCACCCGGCGCTGGTCAAAGCTGGAAACTGGCTGCTGGAGAAGCAGATCCTCGACTATGGGGATTGGATCGTGAAGAACCGCCAGGGGAAGCCAGGAGCCTGGGCTTTCGAGTTTGATAACCGGTTTTACCCCGATGTGGATGATTCGGCGGTAGTCGTGATGGCCCTGAACGCGGTGCAGCTCCCGAATGAGGATCTGAAGCAGGCCGCGATCGTCCGGGCTTTGAACTGGATTGCCACCATGCAGTGTCGTCCCGGTGGTTGGGCTGCTTTCGACCTCGACAATGATCAGGACTGGCTGAACAAGCTGCCCTATGGAGATCTGAAGGCGATGATCGATCCCAATACCGCAGATGTGACCGCCAGAGTTTTAGAGATGGTGGGAAGGATTCAACATTCAGTCTCTACCATCCCTAATACATCACTATCAGATGAGCGACTGGCGCGAGGACTGGCCTACCTGCGGCAGGAGCAGGAACCGGAGGGCTGCTGGTTTGGTCGCTGGGGGGTGAACTACATCTACGGCACCAGTGGCGTCCTGGCGGCTCTGGCCCTTGTTGCGCCTAAAACCCATCGATCGGACATCGAACGGGGGGCCGCCTGGTTAGTTCAATGTCAGAATGCCAACGGGGGTTGGGGTGAAACCTGTTTCAGTTATAACGATCGCGCCCTCATGGGCCAGGGAGATAGCACGGCATCCCAAACGGCCTGGGCCTTGATCGGGTTGCTGGCTGCTGGAGAGGCTACAGGTCGGTATGCGGAGGATGAAATCGATCGGGGAGTCACCTATCTGCTGGAAACGCAGCGATCGGATGGCACCTGGGATGAAAACTACTTCACGGGGACAGGCTTTCCCTGCCATTTCTACCTGAAATATCACCTGTACCAACAACATTTTCCCCTGACCGCCTTGGGACGCTATCGGGTTCAACGCGGGTAGGGGCGGGACTAATCGCGTCCCTACCCGGCTATAAAATTATTCCGTAACGACGAAATTGACCAATTTTCCGGGGACCACGATCACCTTTTTCACATTTTTGCCGGTAATATACCGCTGGGCCAGATCAGATTCCTTGGCATAGCGTTCCAGGTCAGCTCGATCGGCGGTAGCGGGCACTTGGATCGATCCCCTGGTCTTGCCACAGACCTGGATGACCAGGGTGATTTCATCGGCTACCAGCGCCGTCGGATCGGCGATCGGCCAGGTTTGTTGATGAACGGAATTTCTATGCCCTAACTCCTGCCACAATTCTTCAGCAATGTGGGGGGCAAAGGGAGCCAGAAGTAGAAGTAATGTGCGGATGCCCTCGCCATAAACTGGAGACTCTTTGCAGGGACAATCCGTCAGGGCATTACTCAACTTCATAAGCTCTGAAACAGCCGTATTGAACTGGTAGTCTCCTTCCAGGTCTGCGGTAATTTCCTGAATAGCAATGTGAATCGACCGCCGCAGGTCTTTCTCAAGTTTAGTCAAGGTTGCGGGATCGTAGGGGTGCACCGCTCTATCGCTGGTTGCAGCAAATTCCGTGACCAGTCGCCAGACTCGGTTCAGAAAGCGAAACTGGCCTTCCACATCGGCATCATCCCATTCTAGGTCTTTTTCAGGGGGTGCTTTGAACAGGATGAACATGCGCGCAGTATCGGCCCCATATTTGTTGATCACGTCCTCTGGAGCCACCCCGTTATATTTTGATTTGGACATGGTTTTGTAGGAGACTTCCAGCTTTTCTCCTGTTTCCGGATCACGGGGATCGTCGGGATCAACCTGAGCTGAAGGAATCCACTTGCCTGTGGTGGGGTTCATATAGGTCAACCCCTGCACCATGCCCTGAGTGAGCAGCCGTTGAAACGGCTCATCCAAGTTCAGCAGTCCCCGATCGCGCAACACTTTGGTAAAGAAGCGGGAGTAAAGCAAGTGTAGAATGGCGTGCTCAATCCCACCGACATACTGATCCACAGGCATCCAGTCATTGGTGCGGGCTGGATCAAAAACCTGGTCTTCATTCCGAGCGTCGGGATAGCGGAGAAAATACCAAGAGGAATCGATGAAAGTGTCCATTGTATCTGTCTCCCGCTGGGCTGGCTCCCCACAGGAAGGACAGGGAACTTTCACCCAGGATTCCAACTGGGAGAGTACAGAAGGACCCCGGCCTGATAGTTCAATGTCTTCTGGCAGCACTACTGGCAGGTCAGTATCGGGTACCGGCACAATCCCACAACTGGGGCAATGGATCACAGGGATGGGAGCCCCCCAATAGCGCTGCCGGGAGATCAGCCAATCTCGCAGACGATACTGAATCCGGGCCTTGCCAATTCCCTGCTGTTCGGCATACTCAATGATGGCTTGCTTGGCCTTGGGAGAGGGTAGGCTATCAAACTGACTGGAATTGACTAGAATACCCGCTTCAGTGTAAGCGGCTGCTAAGGGTTCACTCCCACTGTTGCCCTCCGGGACAATCACCACCTGAATCGGCAGGCCCTGCTGTTTCGCAAACTGGAAATCCCTGGCATCGTGAGCGGGGACGCCCATGACGGCTCCTGTACCGTACTCGTATAACACGTAATCAGCAATCCAGATGGGGATCTCTTGGCCCGTGAAAGGATTGATGGCTTTGCCTCCGGTGGGAATTCCCCGCTTGGGCTTGTCTTCAGCGGTGCGCTCCAGCTCACTCTGGCCAGAGACTTCTTGAATAAAGGCAGCCACAACCGCCTGTTGCTCTGGGGTAGTGACTTTGGCAGTCAAGGGATGTTCTGGAGCCAACACCACATAGGTGACCCCGTAGGCCGTATCCGGACGGGTGGTGAATACCCCGATCGTTTCTTCAGACCCCACGATCGGAAATTCCAGGTAAGCTCCCACGGATTTACCAATCCAATTAGCTTGCATCAGTTTGACCCGCTCCGGCCAACCTGTGAGGTTGTCCAGATCATTCAGCAACTGCTCGGCATAGTCCGTAATTTTGAGGAACCACTGGCGTAACAGCCGCCGTTCAACTTTGGCTCCCGATCGCCACGATCGGCCTTCGCTGTCCACCTGTTCGTTAGCCAGCACTGTCTGGTCAATGGGATCCCAGTTCACGGCTGCTTCCTTCTGGTAGGCCAGTCCAGCCTGGAAAAACTGCAGAAAAATCCACTGGGTCCAGCGGTAATAATCGGGTGAGCAGGTGGCCACTTCCCGGTTCCAGTCGTAGGAGAGGCCCAGTCGTTTCAATTCCGATCGCATCTGGGCAATATTCTGGTACGTCCACTTGGCTGGATGGATGCCCCGTTGAATGGCCGCATTCTCTGCGGGCAGACCAAAAGCATCCCAGCCCATGGGATGGAGGACTCGATAACCCTGCATCCGATGCACTCGACCAATCACATCTGTAATCGTATAGTTGCGGACATGCCCCATGTGCAGGTTGCCCGACGGATAGGGAAACATGGACAGGGCATAGAATTTGGGGCGATCGTCCCCATCCGGGGCTAGGTCTAAACCCTGTTCAGACCAAACCTGTTGCCATTTCTCCTCGATCTCGGCGGGATTGTAACGGGACTCCACAAAAATTCTCCTACTCTCAAATCCAATGAATGCGTTTCGCCCCTACAATTCTGACACAGGACCGATTCAGCTACAGACAATCACAATCTTGCCCGCCTGCCAGGCCTGCTGGAGATAGGCCATTTCTGCCGCAAATCGTTCATCGATATAGGTCGTCATAAAGGTCTGATATTGTTCCAGGTCAGCAGTTAATTGGGCCTTCTGATGATCATCCGCATAGAAACTTTGTACCTGGCGGAATGCTCCTGCTGCTTTGACAAAAGCAATATCCACCTGAGATAGCGCCCCATCGGCCATCCGATACACCGGATTGACGATGTCATAGGCGACGAATCCCTGCTGGCGCATCAGGTCCATCACGTCATAGAACTGGTTAAACAGGGTCATTTCGATGATGGCGTACTCAGTTTCCTGCAGAACTCTAGTGGCCCCACTCAGAACATCCACCTCCGGGCCGTCAACATCGACCTTAAGCAGGTAAGGGCCTATTAGATGACGATCGACACAAATCTGATCCAGGGTGACCATGGGCACTGTTCTGGGACTTCCATCCTGACCCGGAAAAGCCAGGCTACCCGGTTCCCGACCTGCAGCCGCTGTCAGGTAGGTCGCGTTGGGAAAGAGGGTACAAATTTTTTCCAGGTGGGGGGCATCCTCCTCTCGGGGTTCCAGGAGTAAATGCTTGGCCTCCGGAAAGATATGGTACAAATCAAAGGTCCCCACTCCGGCTCCTACATCAATCACGGTTGCAGGTTGAAAGCCCAGATGCTTGATGTTATATAAGCTTCCGGGCCAGGAATGGCGCTGAATCCTGACCTCGTCTGGGGTTGTGGCTGGGAAGGATGGAGGGGGCAGGGCCGCTTCATCAGGATGAAGTTCCCGAATATACTGTCGAATCACCTCTGCCAAGCGATAGCCTTCCAGGCGCTCGAATCGTGCTGCTTCACTGACCAGAATTTGAAACAGGTGAGCCAGATGCTGATCGGCGACAGATTCTGGCTGGCCTAAGCCAGTCATCCAGGTGACCTGAGCCTCTTCCTCGTATCCCTGAAGCAGGTAAATTAGCCCCAGATACCAGTAGTTCCGCACATCGGTGGGGTCAACCGCGATCGCGTCCTCATAGAGTCGGGATGCTTCGGCATACTCTGCCTGAAGAAAATAGTGATAGGCCAGATCAAGCATGGATGCAATGGATAACTGATTTGTGATTCAGTCTATCCCAGCCACCCCGTTTGCAGGGGTTTGTAAAATTTATCCTTCCCAATTTGTTGCATCATAGGCATGGTGGCTTGGGTGAGATCTGAGATGACCGATGAACCGCTATCAACTCTGCTCAGGGTGTTTGTCTATGGCAGCTTGAAGCCAGGTGGATTTTATTACGATCGCTATTGTGCGGGTAAGGTGATTAAGGCCCAGCCTGCGATCGTTCCAGGTTGCCTTTATGGGCTGCCGATGGGATACCCTGCTATGACTGAAGGGGCAGGTACGGTTCACGGTGTACTACTCACATTCAATGACTTCGGGGTTCTGGATAACCTGGACGAACTGGAAGGTTATGACCCCGATCTCCCCTCCTATGAAAATGAGTATGAACGGCGCTGGCTGGAAGTTTTTGATTCCAAAGGAGAATCCCTCGGATCGGCCTGGGCCTATGTCATGAAGCAACAGCAAGCCGAACAACTGGGAGGGACTTTGATTCCTAAGGGAAATTGGCAGCCTAGTTAGGATTGGTTTGGATGATCCAGGTGGGACTTTCAGGGGCAGAAACGGGAGCTTTGGGAATGTCAACCACTGGACGATCGAGGGCAATCATCAACGAGTCAGAGGTTACCCTGGGTCGGGTAGGACCATTCAGAGAAACTTCTAGATTGGAATTGTCCGATTTAGCCATTTGGGCGTTTTCCAGGAAGGGAGAACGAACACCCGGAACGAGACCTGCAACGGCAGCAACAAAGAGGGCTGCGATTGCCGTCCCCGCCCAAGTTGCTCTCGAACGACGGGCTAAGTGGCGCAAAACACCCGCTTGAACCTGTTCGGTCGACTGCTGGGACCTAGGCACAGGGGCGGTCTGCAACCCCTGACGCAGCTGAAGCAGGCGAACATAAAGACGCTGCACAACTGGATCCGTATCTAACCACTCTTCGACCTGGCGACGCTCAGTCGTGGTGACCTCATGATCCAGGTAGGCACTCAGGAGCTCAAATCGATCGCGCTTCAATCCATCCAGAAGATGATGAGGTTGGGGCTCACTGATGGGTTGGCCTCGATCGGAGAAAGGGGTAGGATTCTGATTCAAGTTTTGGTTGGGCTCAAAGTTAGAAGTCATCTCAGTATTACTACCAAGCGGGGATGCACAGTCGGTAAAAGCCTACAGTCAGTAAAAGTCTATAGCAGTTTACCAACTCTATCTATGAAAGGGAAAGGCAGACTCCGTTGGCCTCCAGGCCAAAGAGCTTGAACCCAAGAACAGTTTATCACTTGCCATTCAAATAAGTTTGCAATTGTTGCTGCAAACGATAGCGGGCCCTGGCAATTCTGGATTTTACGGTTCCCAGGGAAACTCCGGTCAGTTCAGCAATCTCTTCGTAAGCCATCCCTTCGATTTCTCTCAGGACGATGGTTGTGCGAAAGACCTCTGGCAAGTCAGCAATTGCTTCCCGCAATTGATCGTAGAACTCCAGGGTGGTCAGGTTTTCCACAGGTCCTGGATCATCGGAAGCAATTTCCCAGTCCATCTCACCATCGTCCAGTTTGCGAGGAGCATCCAGGGACAGCGGCTCAAGAACGCGTTTCCGTTTCCGGAGTTCGTCATAGAACAGGTTCGTTGCAATTCGCGTTAGCCAGCCCCGGAACTTGATAGGATCCTGCAGCCGCTTGATATTGCGGTAAGCCCGAATCCAGACCTCCTGAGCCAGATCAGCTCGATCTTGCCAATCGGGAGCCAAATGGTAGAGCACCTTATCGACATGGGGTTGATACCGCCGCAACAGCTCTGCGAAAGCAGATCGATCAGGACGGATCCCTTCCTGACAGTGCAGGATTAGATCACAGTTTGAAAGTTTATCGAGCTGTATTGCAGGACTTTGAGGTTCTTGGACCCCATTTGTCAACCAGGTTGCAGAAATAGAATGGCTCATGGATTTGCCCCAGACAGTTAGGAAGGACGCAAACTTGTTGAGAGAAGTTCCTGCACATTACCGGCACCGAACCAATGCAGTTGTTTCTCTCTCTCTATCTTTGAGATTAACGTCAACCACTCCATCAGTCAGAGGGAGGATGTACAACTTCCAGGATTGTCCACTGAAAGCCTGAAAATTGAACCTGCTCCGCGAACAACTGGTCTAAATAACTCGCAAAATCATCCCTTCTCGGGCCAGGATGGCCATGGGAAAGGCAGCCTGAACTTCGGATTCTACCCGATCTAGAAAATCATCATCATGGTTAGGATCATGGTGGAACATCACTGGACGCTTCACCCCGGCTGCCTTCGCAACCTCTAAGCCAGCCTGCCAGGTTGAGTGGCCCCACCCCGTTTTCGGGGATTTGGGGTCATTGTATTCCTGATCGGTATAGCAGGCGTCATAAATCAAAATATCGGCATCGCGAGCTAGATGAACCAGGTTTTCATCTACCCGATCGGGATAATGTTCCGTGTCAGTAGCGTAAACTACGGAGTGACCCTTCCAACTCACTCGGTAGCCCATGGCTGAGTTGGGATGGTTAAGCAACCCTGTTTCGATTGTGACATCTCCTAAACTGACCTGATCGCCAACGGTCAGATCCACGAACTTTAAGTCAGATTTCATGATCTGAATGGGGACTGGAAAATTAGGATGTAGCATCTGATTGGTCAGACGCTGTTTCATCGTTTCTCCGCTGGCTGCGATTGCCCCGTAGATCTGGAAGCAGTTTCCCGGAATGAACGCTGGGACAAAGAAGGGAAACCCCTGGATATGATCCCAGTGGGAATGGGTAAAAAAGATATGGGCCTCGATCGGCATCTGACTCAACAGATGCTTTCCCAGGACTCGCAGACCAGTTCCGCCGTCAAAAATCAGGCGTTTGCCACCGACCCGCATTTCAACGCAAGAAGTATTGCCTCCGTACCGGACGGTTTCAGGCCCTGGTGAAGGAATGCTCCCCCGGACTCCCCAAAAATGGACTTCAAAGATGTCTCCTGAATCAATCGGAGCATCATGAGGTAGATTTTCTGGACCAGGTTCCAGGGCTGGGCTGGCCTGGTCTTCTGGAAGTTGCGAACCTGGGTTAGCAATGTCAGTTTCTGGCATGTTCCGTCAAGTTAGCCTCAGCTAGCATTTGATCGTACTTGTGGACCTCCAATGGGCGATTTTGAGAGTCCACAAGTACAACAGTGGGTGAGTGATGGCTCAGTTCTTCCTGAGTCAATTGACCGTAGGTCATGATAATCAGACGATCTCCCTTCACACCCAAACGGGCTGCCGCTCCATTCAGCTCCACAATACCTGAGTAGGGTGGTGCTGAAATGGCATAGGTAATCAGACGTTCACCATTCATGACGTTGACCACCTGCACTTGCTCATAGGGTAGAATTCCGGCTGCGTCCAGCAGAGCCTGATCGATACCTATGCTACCCATGTAGTGCAGGTTTGCTGAAGTCAGGGTACAACCGTGAATTTTTGCTAGAAGAAGCGTTCGCTGCATCTTTGAAGCCTACCCATTAGCATTGTGAGCGGGATTACCCCAGTAAATCCAACGTGATAGCTGTATTAATTGACTTGATTCAGTCCTGAGATCAGTGGACTCCTAAAGATTCAGTGAGCTACTGAGCCGCCTTAATACATTTTTCAACCAGGGGGAGCACCTTATCCACATTTTGCCAGCCCAGAATCTCAGTTACCTTCTTCTCTAGATTTTTGTAAGTCTTGAAGAATTCGGCAATTTCATCCAGGCGGTGAGAAGCAACATCCTGGAGTGACTTGACGTTGGCATAGCGTGGATCTTTGGCTGGAACGCAGAGGATTTTTTCGTCCCGATCGCCTCCATCAACCATCTCCAGCATACCAATTGGACGAGCTGCGATGACGCATCCGGGAAAAGTTGGTTGATCCATCAATACTAAGCCATCCAGGGGGTCGCCGTCATCTGCCAGCGTGTTGGGAATGAAACCGTAGTCGTAGGGATATTGCACCGAAGAGAAAAGCACTCGGTCCAGGGCAAATGCCTGCATATCCTTGTCGAACTCGTATTTATTCTTACTACCTGCCGGGATCTCGATCAGCACATTGATGAGATCGGGTTTAGGTTGAGCCGGGATACGTGATAAATCCACAATGGTTCTCCAAGCGAATGAAACATAATTGAGGATACAAAACCCTCCGAGTAGCATTCTACATGGGCAATAGAGACGTTGACCCACTGGCTCAGTGACAAAATCAAATGGATAATTTAGCGATGAAAATTTTTACAAAACTGACTACAGCAGCCCTGGTTAGTGCAGGCATAACGGGTATCTCTCCCGTTGTGCTGGCTGAAAGCCCTGCCATTTACCTGAAACAGGGAACCTGGAATATTAATCAGAAAGCCTGTATTGATTCTGCAGTCAAGGGTTTGAGGCAGAATCGGTTTCAGGCCCTGACGACTAGCAAGTCTGGTGCCTCTGGAGAGCAGGGGAATTATCGGGCGGTGGTGACCTGCGAGACGATCGACGGGGTGCGCGATCGAATCTGGTATTTGATTGTAGTATCAGGTCCGACCCTGGCTGGGGCCAAACAACTGGGGCTGGCGATCGACAAGGCTATGGAATAACCCTGAAATAAGCATCCAGGCTGTTCTGGCGGGTTGGATGTTGACTCGCCTGTATTTTGTAGTATAATTGTAGTATTATAGGGAGGCAAGCGATTATGCCCTACAGCGAATTAGATCTTTCCAGTCCTGCGCCTGTGTTGTCCTGGGCCGGTCATCCTCTGGCGTCGGATGAGACCCGAATGGCGAAAAATGTTGCCTCTCTGCCGTTTATCTTCAAGCATGTGGCCCTGATGCCGGATGTTCACCTGGGTAAGGGAGCCCTGGTGGGTTCTGTGATTGCTACGAAGGAAGCTATTATTCCGGCAGCAGTAGGTGTAGATATTGGCTGTGGCATGTGTGCCATCAAGACGCCCTTTGGGGCTGATCAACTGGAGGGCAAACTCAAGAAAATTCGTCAGGACATTGAGGCTCAAATCCCGGTAGGCTTCAACGAGAATGATGAGGTCGAGAAGTCGGTTACCAACTGGCAGGGCTGGCGGCAGTTCAAGGAGCTGCATCCTGGTGTTCAGCGACTGGAGGGTAAGGCGATGAAACAGTTGGGTTCCCTTGGGGGTGGCAATCACTTCATTGAATTGTGCCTGGATAGGGAGAACCAGGTCTGGCTGATGTTGCATTCTGGCTCCCGGAATATCGGCAACATGCTGGCCCAAAACCATATCAACACGGCTAAGGATCTGGCCAAACTGGCTGGTTTGTCTTTGCCAGATCAGGACCTCGCTGCTTTTGTAACTGGCACACCCGAATTTGCGGCCTACTGGCACGATCTGCAGTGGGCTCAGGAGTATGCCCGGTTCAACCGGGAGGTAATGATGGCTCGCTTCAAGCGGATCATCGAGTTGCATCTGGCGGGTGGAAAGCCGACGAAACCCCTGCTCTCTGTCAACTGCCACCACAACTATGCCGAGAAGGAAGTTCATTACGGTGAGGCGGTCTATGTCACTCGTAAAGGGGCCGTGCGAGCCAGGGAAGAGGACTATGGGATTATTCCCGGATCAATGGGGACCAAATCCTACATTGTGAAGGGCAAGGGCAACCACGAGAGCTACTGTTCTTGCTCCCATGGGGCAGGACGAGCCATGTCCCGGAATAAGGCCAAGCTGCAATATACGCTGGATGATCTGATTCAGCAAACGCAAGGAATCGAGTGTCGTAAGGATGAGGGTGTGCTGGATGAAATCCCGGCAGCCTACAAACCGATCGATCAGGTGATGGACAATCAGGCTGATCTGGTGGAGGTAGTAGCGACCCTAAAGCAGGTGGTCTGTGTGAAGGGTTAGGTATTACCGCAGAAACGCGGCGGGGAATTCAGTCTAGCTGGATTCCCTGAATGGAGTAGTCTAGCAGTTGCATGGGGTGGAGGACGGGGACCTGTTTTCCCTGCAATTCCAGATGGCGGGTAATCTGGACGAAGCAGCCGATATTTGCTGAAGCAATGACATCTGCCTTTGTATTCAGCAGATTGGTCACTTTTTGTTGACCTAATTCTGCGGCAACATCCGGTTGCAAAATGTTGTAGACTCCGGCACTGCCACAGCAGAGGGCGGCGTCTATGGGTTCTCGGAGCTGGACGCCGGGGATCTGACGCAATAATTGCCGGGGTTGCATACTGATTTTCTGACCGTGGAGCATGTGGCAGGCGTCTTGATAGACCAGAGTGAGGGGCTGGTTTTGTAGGGGGGAGAGGGGTGAGGTGAGCTGGACTTCAGCCAGGAATTCCTGCACGTCTCGAACTTTGTCGGCAAAGGCTCTGGCTTGATCGCGATAAACCGGATCGTCTTGCAGAATCGTGCCGTACTCTTTCAGGGTGTGGCCGCAGCCAGAGGCGTTGATCAGGATGTAATCAACAGGAGCATCCGCAAAGCTGTCGATTAACTGACGGGCCAGGGTCCGGGCCTGCTCTTCCTGGCCCTGATGGTGGGAGAGGGCTCCGCAGCAGCCCTGGGTGGCGGGTACGACAACGTCACACCCATTGGCAGTCAATACCCGTACAGTGGCATCGTTCACGTCCGGGTTGAATAACCGCTGGACACAACCGAGGATCATCCCTACCCGATAGCGGCGTTCTCCCTGGGCTGGAATCAGGGTTGGGATATTGTCCTGAAATGATTTGATCGAAATCCTGGGGAGCATGGCTTCCATGGCGGCCAGTTGGGGTGAGAGTCGTTTGAGCCAGCCCAACGATCGCACCCACTTCTGTAAGGGGGAATTCTGATACAGGCCAGCGGGGAGCAGAAGCAGGCGCAAGCGCTGAGGATAGGGAAAGAGGGAAAAGATGAGTTGGCGCAGGAGGCGATCGGCCAGAGGGCGAGGATGGTTCCGCTCGATCTGGGGGCGGGTGGCGGCGATCAGTTTGTCGTATTGGACGCCAGAGGGGCAGGCCGTAGTACAGGCCAGACAGCCCAGACAGGAATCGAAATGTTGCACAGAAGCACTGGACAGGGGGGCCTGTCCTTCGTTAATGGCATCCATCAGATAGATGCGACCTCTGGGAGAGTCATTTTCTTTCCCAATCACCCGATAGCTGGGACAGGTGGAGAGGCAGAACCCACAGTGAACACAGGCATCGATCAGGGTTGGATCAGGGGGGTGCTGGGAGTCAAATTTCTGGTTCGCAGGGATATCGGGGATGATCTCTGGTTCTGCAGCGTGCATCTTACAGGTTGCCAATCACGAAACGACAGGGATTCAAAAGATTGTGGGGGTCAAACTGCTGCTTCAGACGGCGCATTAGTTCCAGGGCATTACCGGGGTATCCCCAGACCGCCAGTTGCTGTTTCCACGCGATCGGGGCTTGAAGCACAGATAGAAAGCCACCTCTCGACTGGCACAGGCTACGGAGTTGGAGCAGGCGTTGGACAGAGGCAGAGGAGGCGGGGCTTTGCAGATAGCCCACTCCACTCCCAGCATAAATCAGGCCAATGGTCTGATCAGGAATGAGGGATTCCAGTTCCACCAGTAAAGAGGTCGCATCAGAGAGCTTCACCCCTATTTTGCAGGCTATCACGGCATCTTGCCCATCAGGCTCCATTGCCGATCGTAATCGATGCCATAGAGCGGCCTCATCTGTGTCGGAGCAGGAAGTGCCGGTCAGGTGCAGGGATTGGCCCAGGTCCAACAATCGCCTGGTTTGTTCCTGCACACTCTCTGCCAGACTTTGAAATCGCAGCATCAAGCCCATGCCCTGTCCCAATCCCAGAGATTGCACCGTGGGAGCAGACAGGAGATTGAGGCAGGTCGGGGTCAGGGCTGAAGTCAGCAGCGCAGCAGTGGCTTCGGTGATCGCAGTAGGTTCTCCCGTTAAGATCACGGTCTGGGAGGCTGTCGGTATGGGATAGAGGCGAAAGGTTACCTGGGAAAGAATGCCGAGGGTGCCGTAGGAGCCAGTGAGTAGTTTCATCAAATCATAACCGGCCACATTTTTAACAACGCGCCCTCCAGCCTTGGCCAATTGACCGTCCGATCGGACAAAGGAGACTCCCAGCACCATGTCCCGCACGCCGCCGTAGCGCTGCCGCCAGGAGCCGGTATCTGCAGTGGCCACGATGCCACCGATCGTCGCCTGCGTTCCATAAGCCGGGTCCAGAGCCAGAAACTGATTGTGCTGAGCCAGGGTTGCCTGCAGCTCAGCAAATTTCATGCCTGCTTCGACGGTGACGGTCAAATCGCCCACGGCATGCTCTACCAAACGATTCAGGCGTGTCATGCTGACCCCAATCTGGACCCGATCGGCCAACCCACCCCAGTGGAGTTTAGTCCCGCTGCCGCAGGGCAACAGGGGCCACTGATTCCGATGGGCGCAGGCCACGACTTCGGCCAGTTCTGCCTGGGTTTGGGGATAGACCATGCCACCGATCGTGGTGGCTGGTGTGACGGATTGCTGCAGGCGTTGCCGCCAAGGGTCGTCTAGCTGGTCATAGGGAGTGACAGATCCTGTCCCTACGATCGCCGCCAGTTCTTGGATTAACCTTGTTTCCGTCACCATGCTGCCTCTTATGGTTCTTCTGCCCAAGAGACATGGTACAGGTTATGTATCAAATATTTCCGATCTCGGATAACTGCATCACCCCGCTCAAGACACGGTCAAAAAACCAGGTTTGATCGCAAGTGCAAATCGTCACAAAGTAATTGCCATTCGCAGCATAATTCCAGTGGGGATAACGGGCAGATTCAATCCGATCGCGGTTTTTGTATCGGGTCATAGGCCAGAGACCTGGAGGCCAGGTCTCTACTGAAAACCGGAATCCCCATCCTCGGCATCCGACAAATCTTGCATTTTGAATTGGGAGGGGGGCCGATCGCTGCTCCAGGCCCACCAGGGGGTTCCACATTCGCAATTGTAGAACTCCTGCCATTTGCGCCGATTAGTCTCCGTATAAACCGGCGATCGACGATTCAACCAGACTTGCAATGCCCCTGTTGGACTGGCTCCACAAGCCGGACAACAAAACTGGTGGGCATGTTTTGCAGGTCCAGTCCAATCCGGCGGAATTGGTTCAAAGGCGTCCATACGAATAAACTTTTTTGAAGGCAGGCGTAGGGAATCGAATTCTTCTGCTAGGTTAATCGAGTTCTTGCGCCTGAATAGGGTATTGTTACGCTTATTCTAGGCTGGATCAGCAGCGATGCAATAGGGTTTTAGCATGGGTTATAGCTATCTCAACCTGATTTCCTTCATCGGCATTTTTGCATTGTGTTTGATTGCCTGGATCTTCTCAGAGGACCGTAAATACGTCCCCTGGCGAGTGATTGGCAGTGGAATCGCCTTGCAATTGTTGTTGGGGTTTTTCGTCTTTCAGTTTCCTCTGACCCGCGAGATCTTGAACATCTTCAGTAAAGCCCTGGATGGGGTCTTTGCTGCGGCTGATGCAGGGGCAAACTTCGTTTTTGGATACTTTATGGTTCCAACGCCCGGTCTGGTACCGGGTCCCTCTCAGGCTCCCTTTATCGTGCGCGCTCTTCCGCCGGGAGCAACCCAATGCCCTCCTCCCCAGATCCCATTCTTACCCGGCTACTGTGGTACAGATAGGCTCAGTTACATCTTTGCGTTTCGCTCCCTGCCAGCAGTTATTTTCTTCTCCGCCCTCATGTCTCTGCTCTACAACATTGGGGTGATCCAGGTTGTAACCAACTTCTTTGCTAAGGTCTTTTATCGGACCATGCGTCTGAGCGGAGCAGAATCCCTCAGTGGAGCAGCCAATATCTTTGTGGGCATTGAAGCTGCGATCGCAGTTAAGCCCTATATTCCCAAAATGACCCGCAGTGAGCTGTGCGCGATTCTAGCCTGCTGTTTTGGAACAGCCGCTTCCTCCACCCTAGCCATCTACGTGGGTTTCCTGAAGGGAACCTTCCCTAATATCCTGGGGCATCTGGTTTCAGCCTCGATTATCGCCATTCCAGCCTGTTTCGTCCTGTCTAAAATCCTCGTGCCAGAAACGGGGATCCCGGTCACAGCCGGAGGTATTCCAGTGGAAGAGGACTTGCCTCCAGAGGAGATTGATCCCGAGGATGAACAGGCCCCAACAGAAACAGTTGGTGGTGAACCGATCGAGCGGGTCAGCCCGCTGGATGCTGCCATTGTGGGAGCTCTGGATGGGGTGAAGATGGCGGTTTCCATCGCAGCAGTGTTGATCCTGATTGTGGGTCTGGTCTATCTACTGGACCTGATTTTTGATAGTCTGGCTTCCCTCAGAACCTTTGGTGATGTCGTGGAAGGGACACCCCCACCCCCCGAAGCCCTATTACCGCTGGCTCCTATCATTCGAGTCGTGGGTCAGTTTTTCAATGTGGTCAATTTGCAGAACATTGAAGGGGCTTTGTTCTATATCCCAACATTGCTCACGGGTGTGCCTTTTGATGAATCCTGGAAAGCCGCTGTCATTATTGGTCGGCGATTAACAGAAACGGCTATTCCCCCTTATCAAGAGTTAGGTCGAGCTGCAACTGCTGGGGAATTGAGTAGTCGCACGGTATTGATTGTCAGCTATGCCCTTTCTGGCTTTGCCCATGTTGCTTCCGTCGGAATTTTTGTTGGAGGCACGATCGCCCTGGCCCCTTCCCGCCGCAAGGATATCTCCCAACTGGGCTGGAAAGCCCTCTTTATTGGGACCCTGGCAACGCTAATGATTGCTTGCGTCGCAGGTGTCTATGACAATGGTAACCCCAGCATTTTCGGAGAGAAGAAAGCGGCTCCCCCTCCGGCTCAAGTCAATCCGGCGGCCAGTCCACTGGCTTCACCAACAGCTCCGGCCAGTCCCAGTGCGACCACAACCCCATCTGTGGTTCCCACGAGTCCCGCTCCGGTGACCACACCCTCAGCCGCTCCAATCCCACCAAAACGGCCTTAAAACCTGTGCAGCCGACCTGATGGATCGGTTGCACAGCCTGCTACAATCGGGGACATGAATTCTGAATTTGAAATTCGCCGCCTACTGGAATTGATGCCCGCCACGGGCCGAATGCGCTGCCCGATCGTCAGCCGACCGGGGCAGCGTAAGGTCATCGAAACTCTCTTTCCCAAACCCTGGGCCTGGGAACGGAAAATCCTGATTAATTTTGACCTGTGGGATCGGCTGACCAAGCCCCAGCGAGATTTGGTATTGCTCCGAACCGTCACCTGGCTGTTAGAAATCCGCTGGTTCAAGCCTGACCTCTATCAGGGCCTTACTCTGATCGGTCTGGTGGGTACCACCGTAGAATTTCTGCAGGCAGATGCCGTGGGGGTAGCAGTAGCTGGAACTCTGAGCGCGATCGCCGCCAACCAGATTTTTCGGTCCAATCGCAACCCCCGGATTGAACTGGCAGCCGATGAGGCCGCCATTAAAGTTGCCCTGAGGCGAGGGTACACCGAAAAAGAAGCTGCCTGCCATCTAATCTCAGCGATCGAAGCAGTCGCTGAGATCGAACAGCGTTCCGGCCTGGACTTCACAGAGTTGGTTCGGTGTCAAAATTTGAAAGCGATTGCCGGAGTCTCTCCCGCCAGCGTTCCAGAATTACTCCGTTAGAGAGAAACTCCTGCACCTTATAGTTTGATTCGCTAGACTTTTGCCAGGGATGCACAGGCACGCATTCTAAACATGAGCAGCGGAGGTATAACTATGTTTCTGGTTACCGGAGCAACAGGAGGGTTAGGGCGGCGGGTGGTGCGGCTGTTGCGAGAACGGGAGCAGCCTGTACGGGCCTTTGTCCGCTTGACTTCGCGCTATGCCGAGCTAGAGCAGCGTGGCGCAGAGATCCTCATTGGCGATCTGTTACAAGAGCGTGATATTCAGCGGGCCATGGGAGGTGTACGTTGTGTAATCAGCACCCACGGCTCCAACGAGACCGATGGAGGCAATGCCCAAGAGATTGATTACCGGGCCAATATTGATCTCATTGATCAGGCCAAAGCAGCAGGCGTAGACCATTTTGTCTTTATTTCCGTTCTTGGCAGCGATCGGGGCTATGAAGATGCACCTGTCTTTAAGGCCAAGTATGCCGTGGAGCGCTATCTGCAACAAAGTGGCCTGACCTACACCATTCTTCGGCCCTCCGGCTTTGCATCCAACCTGCTACCCCTAGCCGAGCGCTTCGATGAAACCGGCATTTATCTCCTGATCGGCGATCCCAAGAACCGATCCTCCATCGTCAGCACCGACGACCTAGCTAGAATTGTGGTAGATTCCACGACGATCGCCGCCGCCCGCAACCAGATTTTTTCCGTTGGCGGCCCCGAAATCCTGCATCGGGAAGATATCCCCCGGATCTTTGGCCAGGTTTGCAAGCGAGAGCCCCTGATCATCAATCTGCCCCTGATCACCGTAGACGGGGTTCGGAGCCTTCTGGGACTCTTTAATCCTCAAGCCCAGGAAGCCCTGGGCACCTTTCGCACCCTGCTCGCCAACGAATTCTTCTGCACCCCCACCCAAATCGAACACCTGCAAACAACCTTCGGCATCGAGCTCGAATCTCTGGAAGACTTCATCCGCCGCTACCTCAGCACCTGATTCCCAGCCACCGCCGCTGTATAGGCGCGATTCATCGCGCCTATATCGCGTCCGTAAATCACACCCCCGGCAACACCAGCGCCAGCCCGATCGCAATCAGCGCCCCCGCCAGCGTATTCACCCCATTCACCACCTCATTTGTCAACCAGGCATATTTAGACTGCAAGGTTGCACCAATGACACTCTCCAGATTCGTGGCCAGGAACGCCGCCACCACACAGATGCCCACCCCCAGACCAGTCACCAGCCCGATCGCCCAGCCCAGCAGCCCGATCGCCACCGCCGCCACCAACCCCGCAACCGTCCCCTCCAGACTCACCGCCCCTTCCGTCCCGCGAGGAACCGCCTGCAGCGTCGTAATCAGAAACGTGCGTTGACCATAAGCCTTACCAATCTCGCTGGCACAGGTATCCGCCAGTTTGGTGCAGAAACTGGCCACATACCCCAGGAGCAGGAGAGGCCCGATCGCCGTTGCCTGGGGAACTAGGAGCGTCACGACCAGAACCCCGATCGCACAAATTGCCCCCACCAGGGCCGACCCCCAGACATTCTCCGGCCCCCTGGCTCCAGATCGTTTTTCAGCAATTCCGGCGGCCTCTTTTTCCGCCATCCCCACCCGCGTCACTGCCGACCCCACCAGGAAGTAGACCATGACAACGGTATAGCCTTTCCAGCCCAAACATCCCCACACCAGCACCCCCAGAAACCAGGCATGGAGTAATCCGGCAGGGGTCAGCAGTTGTTTGGGAGCCAAGCGGGCAATCACAGCCAGAATGGTATTAAGCCCGATCGCAATTAACCACGGTAAAACAGGCTCCCAGACTATTCCATTGCCAGTCAGGAAAGGAAGCATAAAAGACAACCATTGGGACAGGAAAGGTGGATGATAGTGAAGGGCATTCATGTATTCATTGGCCTCCCATTGTATTTATGGATCCAGTACTGTTCCATCTTGCTTTTCCAGTGGGCAACATTCCCCAGACAAAGACATTTTATGTGGAAGGATTGGGATGTGAGCCTGGGCGTGAAGCGATCGATTCCTTAATCCTCAATTTTTATGGCTATCAGCTTGTCGCCCATGTCACAGATGAGCCCCTGAAGCCGCAAAAAGGAATCTATCCCCGTCACTTTGGGCTGGTATTTACTGCAGAGGCCGATTGGGAAGCTATGGTTGCCAGGGCCCAAACCCATCAGTTGTGCTTCTACCAGCAACCGAAACGACGCTTTCCCGGTTCTCCCCTCGAACACCGGACTTTCTTTCTGGAAGATCCTTTCCACAACCTGCTGGAATTCAAATACTACTGCCACCCGTCCGCCATCTTTGGGAATCGAGAACATGCCCAGGTTGGAGATCGTCCCATCGAGGCCATCCATTAACCCTGGGGATTACAACAAAACCGGCGGACTTTAGGCTTAGCCGTTGAGGTTTTAGCCATCAGAACCTTGCCAACCCTGTCTGGTCGATAAAGGGAACCGAGATCGCTACACCCCCCTTTATCGATCGACTGCTGCCATGAAATTTGCCCAGGCAGGGCTTGTTCATTTGTGGCCATAGCCATTGGGATTGAGCTCAAAGGATCATTAAGCAAATATCTTCAAATCCATATCTTCTTTTATAATTATTTAGCTATCTTGTTAAAAAAGAATATGAACGATCGTTCAAGGGCGCTAACTGCTCTAGCAAATAAGCGTTGGCAGATATCCCTGTGGTTAACCGCAGCCATGGTTGTGATTTACTTTGGCTTCATCCTGCTGATCGCTTATAACAAGCCCCTTTTAGGAGTGCTTGTGGTTCCAGGTCTCTCTCTCGGCATTCTGTTAGGAGCCCTGGTCATCGTTGCGGCCTGGGTCCTGGTCTACCTCTATGTTCGGTGGGCCAATAATTACTACGACAAAAAACTTTCAGAATTGCGCGAAGGTGATCGGTGAACACAACTCTGGGTCAATTTAATCCATTAGCAATTTTCTTTTTCATTGTTTTCATCACGATTTCTCTGGGAATTACTTATTGGGCTGCCAGGAAGACCAAGAGTACGGCCCATTTCTACGCTGCTGGCGGTAATATCAGCGGGTTTCAAAATGGGCTGGCCCTGGCGGGAGACTACATGAGTGCTGCCAGTTTCCTCGGTATTGCTGGCCTGGTAGCACTGAATGGTTTCGACGGGCTGATCTACTCGATCGGTTTTCTGGTCGGCTGGCCAGTCGTCATGTTTCTGATTGCCGAACCACTGCGGAATCTGGGTCGCTACACCTTTACCGATGTTGTGGCCTATCGCTTGCGCCAGAAGCCAGTACGGATTGCGTCTGCGATCGGCACACTGGCTGTCGTGAGCTTTTATCTGATCGCCCAGATGGTTGGGGCTGGTAACCTGATTCGCTTGCTGTTTGGCATTGACTACAATCTGGCCGTGATCATTGTGGGCGGTGTGATGCTGGCCTACGTCATCTTTGGGGGCATGATTGCCACCACCTGGGTGCAAATCATCAAAGCAGTTCTGCTGTTAGGCGGAACCATTCTGCTCGCCCTGATGGTGCTGGCCCAGTTTGGCTTTAACCCACTGGTGCTGTTTCAAGCTGCGGCAGACAAGTATGGTGGGGCGGTGTTAGCGCCAGGGAAACAGGTCACCGATCCACTGGATGCCATTTCCCTGGGGCTGTCCCTCATGCTGGGTACAGCGGGATTGCCTCACATTCTGATGCGGTTTTATACGGTTCCCAATGCCAAAGCCGCTCGGATTTCCGTCATGTATGCCACCTTATTTATCGGCTTTTTCTATCTACTCACCTTCATCCTGGGCTTTGGGGCGATGGTGCTGGTGGGGCAAGATCCCATTAGCAAAATTGACAAAGGGGGCAATATGGCCGCTCCCATGCTGGCCGAAGTTTTGGGGGGCAATGCCTTCCTGGGATTCATTGCAGCCGTTTCCTTTGCCACGATTCTGGCCGTCGTCGCTGGACTCACCCTTTCGGGGGCCGCTGCACTCTCCCACGATCTCTGGGTGAATGTGGTGCGCCATGGCCAGACGAATGAAACCGAAGAATTTCGGGTGGCCCGTGCGGCTACCCTCTTACTGGGTGTTCTGGCCATTGTGTTGGGGATTGTGTTTCAGGGACAAAATGTGGCTTACATGGTGGGTCTGGCCTTTGCGATCGCCGCCAGTGCCAACTTCCCGGCATTGCTACTGTCTATGCTGTGGCGACGCTTCACCACGATCGGGGCGGTGTCAAGCATGGTCATGGGTACCATTTCCTCCCTAGTGCTGATTTACCTGTCACCCACCATTCAGGTCACAATTTTGCATCAGGCGTCTGCACCGTTCCCGCTCAAAAATCCGGGATTGATCTCCATTCCCCTGGCCTTCCTCGTTGGGATTGTGGTTTCGTTACTAACCCATGAGGAGGCAGCGATGGAGAAATTTAGTGAGGTTGAACATCGGATCCATACCGGGGAAGTGATGTAAGGACTACCCATTCCCCCCTTGTGCCCTGTTTGAGGCGTCGCATCCAACCTCTCGAACAGGGCATCCCTTTAATGGGTTACCCCTGGAATGACAACATATTCAACGCCGATAACACAGCAGACAGGACATCCTGACCAGGTTTCAGATAGGTTACCTTGGATGGGGCAAGGTTTTCCGTCAGCGTCGTCAGAATCAGGCTGGCGCAACTGTGGGTCAGCATTAAATTGACGCCCATGTGTTCACCACTACCCCGGAAGTCAGTTCGCAGACCCACGATCGGAAGTCCCCTGGCATAGGCGTACCCCATCTCGAAACAACTCCCCGAATCAGCATCAGGTCCATCCAGAATCACCAGCACGATCGCTGCGCCATCCAGACCCCGGATGCAGGTAGCAAAGAGGGCTGCCGGTTCTGTGATGCCCACACATTCCTGCTGGGGCAGGTAAACCTGATACCCCTGCTGCCGCAAACGATCGGCCAGTTGCTGGTTAAACGCCACTTCGGCCTGGGTAAACAACGGGCCAGCCAGATAAATCCATCCGGTCATCCTGATCTCCTAAAGGGAATATTCAGGCAAATCATATAGGATGGCTATAATCTCTCAAAACAGGATGATTTGGAATTTCAAACCTGCAGCTATGACCCAATCTCCCCTTTCAGATCATGGTGATAAAGGCAGTCGTGAATGGTGGGCGCAGCGCTGGATTGACGTGCTGGAGTCCTTTGGTTGGCGCAGACGCCTGGAACGGGCGCGGATCTATGCCAGGGAGGGACATGTTCTGAGCTTG
Source organism: Leptolyngbya sp. 'hensonii' (assembly GCF_001939115.1). Classification (GTDB taxonomy): domain Bacteria; phylum Cyanobacteriota; class Cyanobacteriia. The sequence continues at coordinate 98,709 of NZ_MQTZ01000011.1, forward strand.
GAGTTCCAGGGGTCTAAAGTCTTCGCTCTAGTTCAGGGCACTGCTGCCGAACCCTACAAAGTTTCCCTCTCCCTCGATCCGTTCAGCCAGGAGCAATGGCAGTATGTGATTGAAACCATGGGGCAGCGAGCCATTTTTTCGGCCAAGTTGCTGGCTGGTGAAATGCCCCAGAACATCGAAGAAGTATTCACAGCCAATGGTTTAAGTCTTTTTCCCTTTACCAAGTTTGATATTCATAGCCGTTGTTCCTGCCCCGATCCGGCTAATCCCTGCAAGCATATTGGTGCAGTTTACTATGTGCTGGGCGATCGGTTCAGCGAAGACCCCTTTGTCCTCTTCCAGTTGCGAGGACATACCAAAGAACAGATCATCACCGCACTGCGTCAGTTGCGTAGCACAGAAACCTCTGAACCAGAGGATGTGCTCACGGTTCAACCTGCAGCCCTTAGCGCCCAGTCTCTCCCCACACCCCTCAAGCTGGATCAGTTTTGGGACTACAGTGACCAGTTAGAACCCTCCCTGGTGGTGATTGCGCCCCCCCCGACCACTGAGACGGTGCTGGATACCCTGGGTCCGATTCCGGTCAAGGCAGAAAGTCCAGGGGCATCAGCCTCCCAGACTGCGCTGGTGATGGAATATCTCCAGGGCATTTATCGAGATGCCAGCCAGCAGGCTGTTTTGACGGCCATGACCACGGATGGATGAGAGGCGTTAGGTTCCTACTGGGGTTTGGTTGGTTTTTTGGGGGGTTGTAGCAGCCGTTTGATCCGATCGAGGGCATCCTGGGCCTCATCAGGCTTCCCCGCCTGACTATACAGTTCTGCAGCTTTACGGTAATCGTCGATCGCAGGCCGCTGTCTACCCAGACGGACCTGGGCCAATGCCCGATTGAAGTAAGCATCAGCCAGACTACGGTTACCCCAGGATTGGTTCAGGCGAATGGCACGGGTGTAGTTATCGATCGCGCTCTGGTGATCACCAGCCTCCAGCAATAGATTTCCCCGGTTGTAATAGATCAGGGAATAGTTAGGACTGAGGCGAATCGTCTGGGCATAGTCCTGCATAGCACCCATCTTGTCCCCCATCTGTTCTCGGGCAATCCCCCGATTCAGGTAAGCGGCTGCTACGTCAGGCTGTTGTTGCAAGAACCTGGAGTAGTCCTCGATCGCACCTCGCAGATCCCCCACTGCGGCGCGGGCAATGCCCCGATCGAAAAGGGCATTGATCTTTTTGGGGTCCAGGGTAAGCACCTTTGTATAATCTGCGATCGCGGCTTGATAGTCTCCCAGACGGCGCAAGGCAATCCCCCGATTCAGGTAGGCACTGGCAAAATCGGGGTCTAACTGAATGGCGCGATTGTAGTCCTCCACGGCACCGCGCCAATCAGCCTGACGATACTTATCAATGCCCCGATTGTAGTAATCCTCAGCAGTGAGTTGCTGGGCCAGAATCAGGGAAGGACGGGCAGAGGCAACCTGAAACAGGCTACCACCCAACAGGGCAGTGGCCACCACCCATCCCAAGACGGCCATGTATCTCTGTGATCGACTCATAGGCTAAGGGGGGGGTTAACGCATCCCAGCCGTCAGGCGCACGGTGGTGGTGAGGGTCTCTCCGGGTGGTAGAGACACCAGCCGATCGCCCGTAATCATGGCATTGCGCAGGGAAGTCCAGGGTTCCAGACAGTAGAAAGGTTTACCCTTCACCGTCCAAAACACCAGTACCGAATAGGTCGTATCGTAATACACCTTGAGTTCCAGGGCTCCGTCTCCGACAGAGGCCGAATGGGCTGTGAGGTCGGGAAAAGCCACATCGATTTCATCCTGCTCAAAGTCAAAAGATTCCGCAAAAGAGTGATGGGAAAGGGTGCGGTGATCGATCAGTTCCGTAGCTGGAATATTAAACCGGAGCTGAGTCTTATCCGTGACTGCAAAGTAGGGATGCAATCCAGTGGAGAAAGGCATCGACTCCTGCGATCGATTCGTATATTTCTGCAGGATTTCCAGTTGATCCCCTTTCAGGATGTAGGTGAAATCCACCTGAAAGTCAAAGGGGTAACCAGCACGGGTTTCGTCATTACTTTCCAGAGTCACCGTCAGGCCAGCCCCGTCCTGGGTGCTCTGCCCCGTGACTTGCCAGGGCAGATTACGGGCAAAACCATGCTGCTTCAGGGTATACTCCTGGCCATTATGAGTATAGGTATTGTTCGGTAGGCCACCACAAATTGGGAAGAGAATGGGAATCCCGCCTCGAACCGTCAGGTCTGGATGGGTGAACCGTTCCGTATCCATGTAGAACATTTCCCGGCCATCGACCTGCCAGCTTGTCACAATCCCGCCCCGCTCCGGAACCACCTCCACCCTGGAATTAGCCTCCTGATCAGAGAGCACATAGGTCTGATACTGTCGTTGCTCAAGCGCGATCGTGTACATGGTAACCTCCTCCCTGCCTAATCCATACTCAACTACTATAAGCCACGTAAAGACACGATTTATCGCGTCTCAATAACCGCACCTTACCGATCGTGTCCAACTCATCTGTCTGCCCGATCACCTCCCCAGATACCATCGGGACTCCCTACGATACAACTATATTGAATATGGGAATGACCCTGACAATCACAGGAGTATGGCCGTGCCTTCACCGTTTCCGGGAATGAACCCCTACCTTGAACACCCCACCTTCTGGTCATCGTTTCATACGCGGCTGTTGGTCGCGATCTCAGACGCCCTCGCCCCTGTTCTGCGCCCCCACTACTACATTGAAGTGGAAACCCGCACATACAGAGAGCAAGACAAGCGTGAAAACGAAGAGGACGAACTGTTAGTTGGCATTCCAGATGCAGCCGTTCTGTCAGCAACATCGAATCAGACTAGAGCGCAGTTCCAAGCAGAGACCAGTGGGACTCTAACCCAGAAGCGGCCCCAAGCTGTCATTCTGCCCATGCCCATTTTGCTGAAGGAAAGGTACCTGGAAGTTCGAGAGTTGGGCAGTGAGGCTGTGATTACCGTGATTGAGGTGTTGTCCCCCAAAAACAAGAAGAAAGGAGTGGGGAGAATCGCTTACGAAAGAAAACGGGGACGAATCCTGGGCAGTCGCTCTAACTTAGTTGAGATTGATTTGCTTCGCAGTCATGCACCGATGACGATGATGGGAGAAGTCCAGCCAACCGATTATCGGATTGTGGTCAGTCGGAGTGAACAGCGTCCTGAAGCGGATTTGTATGGGTTTAATTTGCCAGAACCCATTCCGGTATTCCCACTGCCCCTGAAGCCAGCTGATGCAGAACCGCCAGTAAACTTGCAGGTGATGATTGAGGGAGTCTGCGATCGGGCGGGGTATCACGATCGAATTGATTATCGCCAGCCTGTTCCCGCGCCAAAACTCTCAGAAGCGACTCAGCAGTGGGTGGATGATTTACTGGCTCCCATGGGATGACCCGCTCTGGCCTGTAGGGCCAGCCATCAAACCCACCCCGGCGCTACGCGCCACCCCTCCCAAGAGGGGAGCGGGCGTGCAGACGAGGGGAATGAGGCAATAACCAAGGCCAGTCAAGGTTTCGTTGGGTTCCGCCAACACTTCACTAACCCGCTACGACTCAATCCGCAGGGGGCAAAAAAAGCGGGAGGGGCAGAGCCTGGGTATGAGGGAGGGGCAGGAAGCGATCGTCACTTCCACTTCAGCGATCGTTAGGAATGGAGAAGCTGTCGTCACTTCCACTTCAGCGATCGTCACTTCCACTCCAGCAGTCGTCACTTCCGCTGAAGCGATCGTTAGGAATGGAGAAGCAGTCGTTACTTCCGCTGAAGCTGTCGTCGCTTCCACTCAAACTGTCGTTACTTCCACACCTATTTCAGACCATCCGACCTGTGCGAACCTATGGCAACTAGAATTTACCTGATCAAGACAACGCATCTGGATCTTCTCCCAACTCTCGGAGACGGGCAGCCAGGCGATCGGCCCGTTCTGCATCCGTGGGAATCCAGATGTTGCGATCGTCATACCAACGTAACCACAGACGTTCAATGCCTTCAAAGGCTCCACTCCACAGCCCAATTCCAAGCTTTAGCTCAGGAATCCAGATACGCGGTTGCTGAGAGTCAAGCACCTGCTCTTGATAGCGTCCGCCGACTAACTTGAAAAACCGGATCTGGTTGGTGTAGCGGCTGAAAACAATGTAGTAAGGGACACGCAGGATTTGTTCATAGACTTCCCACTTACGGGGAGGTTTATCCTGGATCGTTTCCCCATTCCCAACTTCCGGCTGCAAATTTAGCGTAGCAGCCACGATCGAGGGGTTTACCTCTGGCAATTTGGCATGATCACCCAAATCCTCTTTTTCAGTGCCAGGAGAAAGTAGTTCTACTGCGACGAAAGGAGCAACCCCTTCCTGCCAGAGCACATAGCTTGAGCGCAAATCAGTTCCTTGGTAGAGGCGTTGCACTCCAAGCACGAGAAACCAATCGGGACGTTTAAACCACTGAGGATGGTGAACATCGTAATACAGGTTCAAATCCGTTCCTGTAAAGATCTGAGATTTAGCGTAATGGTGGAGGCGTAGGGTAGCACTGAGGAGTTGGGGCTGAAGGTCATGAAACTCGTCTGGCAAGCCGGAATCCTCAGGTGTCTCGCTGGGCAAATCGTACATGGTGGGCAGCGTTTGGCAAGGTGCCAGCGGTAGCCCAGGCTGGGGTAGGGAAGGATGTCGCTGGCTCATCATCGATCGGGTTCAGCCACAATCTTTTGACACCATAATATCAAGCGAGAAGATTACGAGGTAAAGTTTGCAACCACTGGTGCAAGTCGTCCAGGTGGTTGAAGTCAAGCAATGCCTCTCCCAAATCCTCCAGTTGAATTAGGGATAGAGCCCGCACCTGGGCTTGAACCTCATCCGGGATAGTGCTCTGGATGCGACGGCTCAGTTGCCGCAAGATCAGGGTCAACGCTTCTTCTTGCCTGCCTTCTTGCCTGCCTTCTTGCCTGCCTTCCTGCCTGCCTTCCTGCAAAATATCCTGATAGATGACGGATTCGCGCATGGTCCTCTCCCGAAACAGTTGACGAATTACCTTTTTCTTAAACCGTAAGCCTGCCAACAATTGAACGTAAGCGGAGACTTCCCGCTGTTGCTGACTTGATTCTATCCTGTCCACCTGTTGGGCGATTTCTGCCAACAGTTGTTCTGGATTGGAAGCAGCAGCCAGAGGAGCCAGGGGTAGCAATGCCGGGTCCTGCAAGAAAAAGGCCGGGTCTTGTTCCCACATAGGAATGATGCGATATTCATGGCGAGTTGAAGCCGCCACAAATGCAGTTTCGATCGGGGTGCCCTCTGCTGGAGGCGTCAGCAGCACCACTGCCTGAGTCACGGGCAGCCGATAGAGACGGTGCAGCCGGATGAAGTAATCCAGCATCCTAAGGATCGTGGATTTAATAACTCCGAAATTTTCAGCCCTCACCCCCAACCCCCAACCCCTCCCCCTCTCCCATCGGGAGAGGGGGAGGGGGGGTGAGGGCAATCAGGAGTTTATCGGTGTTATTTAATTCTCATTCCTAAGGGGTAAAGGCGGATCTGACTCCAGCTTGACCTGAAACTCCAAGTGCAGGATCTGCTCTTGCAAACCCAAGAAAATGACTGAATCAGCCCGAATCGGCTCAATGCTCAACTCTGTTTTGAGCACTTCGACAGCAGGGGGTAGATAGCCCAAAATCCAGGCCGCAAAGCGATCGGGATACTTCTCTGAAAGCAGCTTGCAGACGTTATCGAAGGACATTTAAGGGACGTAGATGTTTGGCTGGCTGACGCGATGAGATTCCGTTCAGAAGGTGGGAATTAACTGGCGCAGGGTCTGGGCCAGCCGTTCCGCACTATCCGGCACTGCCAGGGAACGGGCCTGAGCCGACATTTCCTGCAGCCGTTCCGGTGCTTGCAACAGGTGCGTTACCTTTGCCTCCAGTGTGTCAGGCGTCAGTTCTGATTGCCGGAAAACCAGGGCCGCCCCAGCCTCGGCAAAGGCAGCCGCATTGTACGCCTGGTGATCTTCTGCAGCAAAAGGGAAGGGAATTAGAATGGCGGGCAGACCCGCGATCGCCAGTTCCGTCAGGGTACCGGCTCCAGCTCGACTGATGGCCAGATTGGCCCGATGAAACAGACCGGCCATATTGTCATAGAAGGGCAGGGAAATATAGTGAGGATGATCCAGGCTCTGGGCCTCTGGATCATTGTCTCCCGTGAGATGCACCATCCAGGCCCCGGCAGTTAGCCAGGTCGGGGCACATTGGCGCACCAGACGATTCACAGCCACGGCTCCCTGACTGCCCCCCACAACCACAATCAGCGGCACCTCAGCCGGAATGGGCAGATCGATCGGTGGCGGTGTCTCCACCCGGAATTGTGCCCGCACGGGGGTTCCAACACAAATTGTTCGAGCCTTAGGTAAGAACCGAGCTGCGGCCTCAAACCCGATCGCCACCGTACTGCACCAGGGACTGAGCCAGCGGGTGACCTTACCGGGAATAGCATTCGATTCGTGCAGGAGGGTGGGCAAACCCAGGGAGCGGGCCGCAATGATGGCTGGCGCAGCGATATAGCCACCTGTGGTAAAAACCGCCTGAAACTGGTCGCGCTGCAGCAGTTGGCGCACCTGCCAGATGGCCCGCAGGAACTTGAACATCACTCTTAGCGTGGCCAACCCCCGCTTCTGGAACCCCTCAACCGGCACAATCCGCAGGGGATACTGGTCAGGCACCAGGCGAGTTTCCATCCGATCGGGCACCCCCAGCCATTCGATCTGATAGTCCGGCAGTTGCTCAGCCACTGCGATCGCAGGGAAAACATGGCCTCCCGTCCCACTGGCAGCAATCAGAAGTTTTGGCATGGGTCATTCGTGATTCGTCATTCGCTATTATCGGCCTGAAGGGTGTCAGCCGGGGCTAATTCTTCGTTAAAGGAGATCAAAAGTGGGCGGATGGGCATCCTCCAATCGTGAATGACTCATTAGTCATTCCCTGATCCATCCAAACCGACCCCGGTGCTACGCGCCACCCCTCCCCAGGGGGGATCAGCCCCTTGGGCCAATCTGCGACAGGGACAGGGCTCCATCACACGGGCCTTGAGCCTCGATCTAGATTACTGGACCAAGCTCTTTGCCTTCCCAGAATGAATAACCCGTGCTCTCGGAAGGGGATCCACCCAATGACTAATGACCAATGACCAATAACTAATGGTTTAGTCTAGAATCGTGGTCTACATCATCCCTCTCCCCAGATACCTGCTTACTGACTATGCAAATCCAGTATTTTTCTGCTGCTTCCCAAGTCAACTGGGCTCGTTCTCTCTTCCTCACCCTGGCCCTGACGGCTGGAGGATTTGGCTGGCAGGCTGATCGAGCCCGTGCAGCATCTCCAGACACAGCACCGGTTCCGATTAAAGCGGCCCTAACCCAGATCGATGCGGCAGCTAATAACCGGGATCTGCAAACGGTTTTGCAGTTTTACAGCGAGAACTTTACCAATACGGATGGGCTAACCCGGCAGAGTCTGGCGGATGCCCTGACAGCTCTGTGGAAGCGATATCCCAAACTGACCTACCGGACTGAGATCAAGTCTTGGAAAGCTGATGGCAATGGTTTCATGGTGGAGACAGTAACCACCATTACCGGTATCCAGCGGGCAGATGGGAAAGAAATGGCTCTGACCGCAACCCTGCGGGCACAACAGCGGGTGGAGGGCAATAAGATTGTGCGCCAGGAGATTCTGGCAGAACGCAGTCAACTGACTTCGGGAGCCAAACCCCCCACGGTTCAGATTATTCTGCCGGAACAGGTGACGGTGGGGCAGGCTTACAACTTTGATGCGATCGTGAAGGAACCCCTGGGAGATGGGGTTTTGCTGGGAACCGCGATCGAGGAACCCGTTCGGGCTTCCAATTACCTGGTAACCTCCCCTGCGGAATTGGAGATCCTCTCAGCAGGTGGGATCTACAAAACGGGACGAGCTCCCAACACGCCAGAAAGCCGCTGGATTTCAGCCGTGCTGGTGCGGGAAGATGGAATGGTGATCATTACTCAACGTCTGCGCGTGGTGCCGAAGTGAGCCGGATTGAGAACCAGATTGTTTTAATTACCGGGGCCAGTAGCGGGATTGGGGCAGCCTGTGCCGAGGTCTTTGCCCGATCGGGGGCGAGGCTGATTCTGGCGGCTCGTCGTGGTGAGCGACTGGAACACCTGGGCACCGAATTGCAGCAGCAATATGGCAGGCCCGTGCTGTGCCTGACGCTGGATGTGCGCGATCGGGTTCAGGTCGAGGCAACTTTGCAATCCTTGCCAGCAGAGTGGGCTGCGATCGACATCCTGATCAACAATGCTGGCCTCAGCCGAGGTCTGGACAAGCTGTATGAGGGTAAAGTCCAGGACTGGGAAGAGATGATCGACACCAACATCAAGGGGTTGCTCTATGTCACCCGGACGGTGGTACCGGGAATGGTCAGCCGGGGACGGGGGCATGTGATCAACATTGGGTCGATCGCAGGCCATCAGACCTACCCGAAGGGAAATGTCTACTGTGCCACGAAGGCGGCTGTCCGGGCTCTTTCAGAGGGGCTGAACATTGATTTGCTGGGAACAGCAGTCCGGGTCAGCTCAGTTGATCCGGGCTTGGTAGACACGGAATTCAGCACGGTTCGATTTCATGGAGATACCGATCGAGCCAAAGCGGTTTATCAGGGGCTAACCCCCCTCAGTGGGGAGGATGTGGCCGAGGTCGTTCTGTTCTGTGCCACCCGTCCGCCCCATGTGAATTTGAGCGAGGTGCTGCTGTTGCCGACGGCTCAGGCCACGCCAACGCTGGTGCATCGATCGGAGAGTGCTGCTGATTAAGCAGTGTACAGTTTGGGCCAGCGCAAACTCTGCCAGCAATTACAGCAATCGGGCCAGACAGTCCTGGAGCAGAAGCTGCCATTACTACCTGCTGAATTAATTCCTGTCAACCTGCGGAATGTCGGATTGCAGATATTGAATTAACTGTAGGATGATTTGGCGGGGAGAAAAATGATGCAACACAAACTGTTGGGCTTTTCTCCCCCGAACAAGGCTTTCCTGGGGATTTTGTAGACAAAATTCCATCTTTTCAGAAATTGCAACCGGGTCTTCATTATTTACCACAAAGTTAGCAGGACCAGCTATTTCAGGGAGACCCCCCATGCAGCTCACAATCGAGCAGGTCTGAACACTGGACGCCTCCAACACGACATAGGGAGCTGGATCTTGCCATCGGGAGGGAACCACAAGAGCCAAGGCCGAGGTCAAAGCCTGTAACACTTCAGCCTGACTTAATCGACCTAAAAACTGCACATGATCCTCGATGGCTAAATCAATTGCCATTTGCTTGAGCTTTTTTGCTTCTTGACCTTCTCCAATAATCAGAACCTGGAACTCTTGATAGTGAGCAGATAAAATCCGGGTAGCTTGCAACAGGAGATCGACTCCTTTATCGTGACTCAGTCGCCCAACAAAAACAAAGGTGTAGGGTTGGGAGAGGGTTTCCCTGTTTTTGGGGATTGGGCTTTCAGTAATCGGAATGGGATTGTATAAGGTCAAGACATCCCAGGGAAATGCAAGGGACTCTGCTAAAAACTGACTGCAAGCCAGATGACGATCGGCCAGCCAGGCTGTGCAAAGACGAATAATCAACCTGACCCATATCACGATCGCATACAGTTGCCACTTCAAGGGATATTTCGGTTTTGGGAGAGAATACAGAACATCAGTTCTAATTCTCTCCAGAAATTTCATGGGCTGATATTGGATATGGATAGATTGATAGAACAAATAGTGATATTTAATCACTATTTTTCTATTAAATATTTTGCACAGGCAAGCGAATAATAAGTGATTTGAATTCATATGGACAATATCGGCCCAAAGAATCATCTGCAACCACTGATAACAATTCTGTTCATGAGTCGAAACAACTTTGGTATCTATGCCTTGCTCTTTCAAACCTAAGGCGATGTAATTCACATAAGTAAGAACACCACTAATCTCATCGTTCCTGTGTCGATGTTGAAGTAATACCTTCATAGAAACAGATTCATTTCCTGGCATAGAGAATGAAAAACACTCAGAAAATTGGCTTGATTATGAGTCGATTCAATCCAAATTCTTCCAGCTTTACCCAGGTATTCTCTCCGATCGGAATCATGCAAGAGCGTATTCAAAGCAGCCTCAAATTTGGGTAAAATTTGCAGCCCTGTCCCATTGGCATCGCCCACAAATATCCCAAAGTGAGCAGTGACCTGATCGGGATTGACACAACTAATGATGGGAGTTTCCCAGGCAAGAGATTCTTGAAAAGTTACTGGCAGCCCTTCATGAATAGAGGTGTTGAGCAAAACCCAGGCTGAAGACATCAGTTGGGCCTTTTGCTCACCATCAACGTGACCCAACATCTGAACGTTAGCAGGCAATGCTTCTGCCTCCCAACCTCCTGCTCCCTTAAAGTGATTCTCCCCCAAAAAAATGAAATCTACTGTGGGAAATTTTTCTGCTAAAGCAACCGCCAACCAGGGGCGTTTAATCGGATCCAGTCGGCCCACCACAATCACAGTTGGCTTGGTAAACTTCTGTACCGGTCTGGTATTTCTTGCCAAAATATTTGGCAGGTAGTGAATTTTGGCAGGTTGAAAACCGTAAGTGGGCAGGATTTTATCCGCCAAAAAAGGAGCTGGTACTGCAAAGCTCATAGGACGACCCAGGGCCTGGGAAAGATAATAATCCAGGCAAAATGACCGCATATCCCGTGATTGGGTTCCCCGTGGGGGATGGGAACTGCCAGGAATTTTCAGGCTTTGGATCAGAGCTTTATCAGCAGGTGGCCAGGGATCACGGATCCAAAACAAAATAGGAGTGCGAGGAACAGCCCAAAAAAATAACCGATAAATTGCCTGATTATCAATACTGACTAGTAGGTCAAATTTCTCAGCTTGAATACGTCTGAACTGCTCTCTTAAAGTACCCGTTCGCCACAAAACTCTTGAGCCATGAAGTGTTTCTATCTTTGTATGGGAAGCTTCCACCTTTCTAGCCATTAATAGAACAGCTTCTATACCCAGCTCTACGTTTTGACTGAAACATTGGGAAAGTTGCTTCGCGGCCCATCCAAAACCACCAATTCCAGTAATTTTTGGGGCGAATAATTCACCTGAAATAATTCCAACCTTTAAAGGTCGCCCTTTAATTCTAAAATCAAACTCTGGTTGTTCCATGTCTCAAGTGATGTTGTGATAGCTCAAGCGATCACATAATAAGCGATCGCGAATAGTTTGTAAGAAGGAGACCTGGAGACTTTGTAAAGCAACGATAATAATTCCAGATGGCAACGATTTGAACGGGTACATGTCATCTTTGCCCTCACCCTAAATCCCTCTCCCAATTTGGGAGAGGGACTTTGAAATGATTCGGCTCGCCTTCGCCCTTTTTGGGAGAAGGGGCTGGGGGATGAGGGCTAGAAAGTATCACTGCAAAAGTGACATGCTCCCGATTTGAACTTTGGGAGTTCAAAGGGCATGATAGGGAGTTATGTGGCAAACTCTCCTTTCCTATGCAGCGGGTACCGTTGTGGCTCTGTTTCCGATCGCCAATCCGATCGGTGCAATTCCCATATTCTATAGTTTGACCGAGCAGGATAGCCCGCCCTATCGCCATGCTCAGGCCCGGGCAGTGGCCCTGAATGTCCTCTGGGTGCTGGCCCTGTTTCTGTTTGCAGGTCGGGAAATTCTTGGCTTCTTTGGGATTTCCCTGGATGTGCTGCGGATTGCTGGCGGGCTGCTGGTGGCCCATACGGCCTGGCAAATGGTGACGGTGCGCCAGCGTTTGACCGATCTGGAGCACGAGGAAGCGATCGACAAGGAAGACATCTCCTTTACCCCCATGGCCGTTCCCCTGGTGAGTGGGCCGGGGGCTATTGGTATTGTGATCAGTATCTCTGCCAGATTGAGCGACTGGGCCAGCTATGTGGGCTCTTTGATGGGAGTGGCCCTCTTAGCTATATCTCTGTACTTTTGCCTTACTCTGGGCGAACCGTTAGTCAAGGCTCTGGGACGGAATGGGCTGGGGGCACTCAATCGGGTGTTTGGGTTTTTTATTCTGGCGATCGCTGTGCAATTTATCAGCGAGGGTTCCCTCAATCTACTGAGGGAGGCTTTGGGTGAACTGTTCCATCAAACTTGACAGATCCAGATTGGATCGGCATCCGTATATCTGATTGCACAGGCATTGCCTGCAGGTAACCCCTTTAATCAAATCGCTGTAAAGTTATGACGATCGTTAACCTTGCTCCCACAACCGTACAATCTGTAGTACAGCAATATTTCGCAGCCAGTCGATCGACCACTAAAGTCGAAGGTATGGTAGCTTGCTTTGCTGAAGATGCCACGACCTATGAGCCTGTGGGTGGTCCCCCATCCCAGGGTCATGCTGCCATTCGCCAAACCCTGCAAGGATTGGTCGATTTATTTGCTGAGGTGGGTCTCAGGGAAGAGTTTGTTTCGGTGAATGGCCATCAGGTGGCTGTGAAGTGGCGAGGACAGGGGCTGGGTCGAAGTGGCCGGACGGTAGCCTTCGAAGGCATTGATCTATTTGAGGTGAATGAAGCCGGTCAGATCCAAACCCTGTGGGCCTACTGGAATCCAATGGCACTGGTGGCAGAGTTACAAGAGGCCGCATGATCAGGCAGATCAGTCGTTCCCTGGGTCCCACAGAACAAGCACTCTGGCTACACGATCAAGCCCATCCACTACATTTCGTGCTGACGGCTCAGTTCCGGGGAGATCTGGATCCAGTCGGCCTGGCCCAGGCCCTCGATCACCTGCAGGCTCGCCATCCATTACTGCGGGTCAGCATTCACACCGATCTGTCTGGCTCCCCCTATTTTGTGGAAGGTTCAGCGCCTATCCCCCTGCAGGTACTTCCCCGCCTGCACTCCCAGCACTGGCAACAGAGGGTGGCCCAGGAACTGACCCAACCTTTTGATTGGGCTATCGCCCCCCTGATCCGGATCGTGCTGCTGCAGTCCCCCGGTCTGTCAGATCTGCTGATGACCTGTCACCATACGATCGCGGATGGCCTGTCAGCGGTGATTCTGCTGCGGGAATTGCTGACTCTTATGAATCAGAGTCCATTGCCACCGGCCCAACCACTCCCCTCGGCTCTGGAGACCTTACTGCCTGTCCAAGAGCCAGCCTACCCAGTCCGGGTGGGTCAGACAGTTCTAGCCCGATCGCTGCTCTGGGTTAAACGACTGTTTCAACCCGCCCGCCCGCCGTTCCATCCCCTGGCTAATCTCCAGCTTCGGGTCCAGTCTGGCTCCCTGCCCCCAGCAATGACCAGGGCCTTGTTACGCCAATGTCGCCAGGAACAAACCACGGTTCATGCAGCCCTCTGTGCTGCTTTTCTCCTGGCTTTGGCCCAACAGGAGAGCCATCTACACAGCCTACACTGCTTCTCGCCGGTGAATCTACGGCCCTATCTGACTGCCTCCCTAGCAGAAACCTGTGGGCTGTACATTGTTCCCGCCAGAACCACCCATGACCTGACTGCAGGACAAACCTTCTGGAATATAGCCCGATCGTTGAAATTCCAGATGACTGGGCAACTGACGATGGAGAAGCTACAGTCCGCCTGCCGTCAGATCCAGGCTCTGACAGCAGCTCGACCTGATCCCCACACCCTGCTGGAAATTTTTACAGACAACCTGAATTCAGATCTGATGGTAACGAATCTGGGTCGCCTGGATCTGCCACAGCAGGCAGGTTCTCTGAGCCTGGAGGCAGTTTATGGGCCTGCGGTACTATCAGGATTCCGCCAGGAGCGGGTTGTGGGTCTGGCTACCCTGGACGATCGCTTATTTTTTACTATAGTTTGCTCAAAATCTGCTGGAGATGATGGGAGCGATCGCTGGCCAGAAGCAGCGGTGCAGATTCTGGAACGGATGCTTGCACCCTGTCAACCAGAGGTGCGTTGATTCACTGACCTATTTTCCAGGAGTGCCCTACTACATTGCAGGGATACAATACTCCTGCCTTGTCGTCAGTCTGGAGCATTTGATGGGCAATTAGCGCCGTGGCCAATAATGCCTCACCCGCAACAAGCAGCTCAATGCCCAGGGCAGAATTACTGCAGGGGAAAGATGATGAGGCTGACTACTCTTTTTATTATTTAATAACCATATAGCTATTAAATTTACTGCTTGACCTATAATAAGGGTGTGATCCGGATGAATGGATTGAGCTGAATACACGGGTTTAACCCATATCTGCTCCTCTCCGTGTCAGCATTTCGGCAGTCCAGTCCTCACAATCATGGGGGCGTTGTAATCTCTCAGGAGTCAACTTGAATGATGTGGAACCAATCGACGATTGGTATGCTTCATCGCCTATTCCTATCCTTGGGAGTGGTGGTTCTTATGTTCAATCTGCAGACCCCTATTGTCCTGGCCCAGACCAATCCGTCAGAGCTCTCAAGAGCTGTGCAGGAGATTGAACTACTGGATACAATGCGCTCTGAATTGGCTTCTACCCTCGAAGGTAAAACCGAAGAACCAACGATGCAAACCATGAAAGAAGTCTGCTATCCGGTAGGAATGCGTGTTATGCAGTTGAGTCAGGAAAATGGTTGGCAGGTAAAACAGATAGCCAGTAAGTATCGGAACCCTGCCCATGCCCCTGACGATTTACACGCCAAACTGGCACTGGCTAAGTTTCAACAAGATCAAGACCTGGTGGGTTTTTGGGAGCGGGAAACCATTAATAACCAGCCAGGGACGCGCTATTACCGTCGAATCAACGTGGAACAGAGTTGCCTGGTATGTCATGGGCTGAAAGATGGGCGGCCCCAATTTGTGAAGGAGAAGTATCTCCAAGACCTGGCCTACAACTTTCGAGTTGGGGACTTGCGCGGAATGTATTCAGCGTTCATTCCTGATTTGAAGGCAACCTCACAAAGCACACAAAAATAATGCAGGAAAGATTGCTAAATTTGGCGTAATCTTGAGCAGACTATAGGAGGCAAAAGTGCAATATCACAAAAGCGAAAACAGCCAAAAAGCTGGCTTCAGTTATTGGCTTACTGCAGGAGCATGTGTTGCAGCAATGATGAACGTTGTGTTAGCAGAATTCCTATTTAGTGCAATCAGGAGGTCAATATGACGGTTAAATATGTCACCCATACCCTGACAACTGGAGAAATCACGGTGATGGGAAATATCATCGATGTGATTACGGTCAAAGGGCATACCATTWCTCGGGTGGGGGCGATCGAAAGGCAGGAGCAGCAAAATCCTCCTGCGGTGCATGTCAATCTGGATGTCACGCGAGGAGAAAGTTCAGACGCAACACTGGTTATGATGCTGGGGCTCCAGGATGCTGTGGAATTAGGATTACAACTGGTGGCAATGGGAATCGAAGACAACCCAACTATTAGCATTGAAGACGTGCGAGAGCGTCTGGTTCGGCTAGTTACAGAACTCGATCAAACTTTGCAGGTTTCTCACTAACCACGGCCCAATTCAGATCTCCAACTTCTTCAAGAAGTTGGAGGTCTGGCGATCATCACAATCACCCCTTTTAAGTTTTCGGGTTAGGGCAATGGCCGCTTCCACACCCCCATACCAAATTTATGAAGAAATCAGGCAATTGCAGAACCTGGAAATAAACCAGAATCGTAATAATGATTGTGTAAATTGTGGAGCCACCCAATCCAATCAATAAGTCCCGTTTGATATTCCGCTTCTCTTCCGTTAGGAATATCTCCATTGCACCAAGCTGCATCATTACAATGCCAAGGACATTTGAGAGCCAGTAACCGACGATCGTTCCAGGTAAAAACCAGTCTGGGTTGATCCATCCGACTGCATAGCCAAATACCAGGGAGATCGGCAGGTTAAAGAACAGATCATTCCACCAGGAAAGGGGAGATAGCATATAGCCAAGTCCCACCATGGCTCCACCACGTAGTTTCCTGAGCCAGTTCAGCATCTTCTCAAGAGATGAAGTAAAGAAATGAAGCATATTGTCTGCCCCTACTCCTTTCAAAGGGAGTAGGGGATAGGACTGGAACTCTAGCTTTCAGCTTCGACTAGAACTGCAGTCGCTGTCTCTGAGGTGGTCTCCTCGACCAGAACTTCAGCCTCAGGAGCCACTTCCTCGACCGCAGCCTCAGCGACTGGTTCGGGAGCAGTCTCTTCAACTGGAGCTTCCGCTTCAGGAACAGTCTCTTCAACTAGAGTTTCAGCGACTGGTTCGGGAGCGACCTCCTCGACCGGGGCTTCAGCCTCAGGAGTCACTTCCTCGACCGCAGCCTCAGCGACTGGTTCGGGAGCCACTTCCTCCACTGGAGCTTCCGCTTCAGGAACAGTCTCTTCAACTGGAGTTTCAGCGACTGGTTCGGGAGCGACCTCCTCGACCGGGGCTTCAGCCTCAGGAGTCACTTCCTCCACCGGAGCCTCAGCGACTGGTTCGGGAGCAGTCTCTTCAACTGGAGCTTCCGCTTCAGGAACAGTCTCTTCAACTGGAGTTTCAGCCACTGGCTCAGGAGCAGTCTCTTCAACTGGAGTTTCAGCCACTAGCTCGGGAGCGACCTCCTCAACCGGAATTTCAGCTACTGGTTCGGGAGTGACCTCTTCTACCACAGGGGGTTTAGCTTGGGTGGGTTTCGGACCCCGGAGGAAAGCCGGATTAACGGCCTGGGTGGGCTTTTCGTCTCGCGAATTGCCCTTCTTTCCGCCCTTCGCCGATCGATCCCCGTCCCTTTTAGAGGGCCGGGCCTCTCCAAAACCTCGATCGCCCGTTTCCCGCCGATTTTCCTGGGCACCGCTGGACTCGGCTGCATTTTGCCGTTCAGACTTCTTAATTGGACGCTCTACCATAATTTATTTCCCGCGCTTATTTAGATCCTAACTTGCAATCAGCTCTAATGATAGATCTGATGCATCACCAGGGCAGGAGACTGCCATCCCAGGAGAAAAACTGGCCACTGTTCTCCGGTTGCAAAGACTCAATGACAGCCAGGAGTTGGGTGACCGTCCGATCGACCGGAAAGAGCTTGTCAGGGGCTACCTGGCGCTGGAAGGGTTTGGATAGGCGAGTATCGGTGGTGCCGGGATGGAGGGTCACCACGATTGTCTGGGGGCTCTTGCGGGCATATTCGATCGCGGCTGTCCGCATTAGCATATTGAGTGCTGCCTTCGAAGCCCGGTAGCCATACCATCCCCCCAGATGATTATCCCCAATGCTGCCCACTTTGGCGGAAATACTGGCAAACACAGTGCGATCGCTATGTTTCAGTAAGGGCAGCACCTGCTTGGCCAGCAAAACGGCCCCAATACTATTGACCTGGAAATAGCGCATCAGATGCTCAGACTGAATTTGCTGTAGGCTTTTTTCTGGCTGAATTGTGTCTGTGTGTAGGAAACCCACACAGTACAGCACCAGATGCAAGCGATCGATCTGCTGGTGGATTTGAGCGATCCCATCAGCAATCTGGGCTTCTGCAGTCACATCCATCTGAAGCAGCCGAAGCCGATCGGGATGGGCGGCAGCAAGATCGGTCAAAACTGGTGATACCTCCTGGCGATAGGTGGCGTAGACCTGGCCAGTACGCGCCTGGCCTAACAGTTGCCGAACGAATCCGAGACCAATGCCCTGACTGCCCCCCACGATCAGTGCATTGATGGAGGGTATTTGTGCAAAAACAGTCATTTCTTTTGCCCCAGGGAAATTAATCGATCGCGATCACAGAGGCGGATAGTTGTGCCATTGATTTCAATCATGCCATCCTGACTAAGCTTGTAAAAAGTGCGAGAAAGGGTTTCTGGAATGGTTCCTAAGAGAGCAGCGAGTTGTCCTTTAGGGAGATTCAATTCAACTACTTCAATATTGCCAAATTTATCACTCAAATTTAGCAAATAGTTGGCCAATCTTTCTGGCACTTCAGTAAAGGAAAGTGTGTCTACTAAATGGGCTAACTTCCGCATATGACGTGCAAAAGTTTTCAACATTGAAATTGCTAACAATGGGTTTTGTTGTAACACCATTAGAAATGCAGTTCCTGGAATGAACATCACTTCAGAGGCTTCGATCGCCGCCGCAGAAGCTGGAAAGTGTCCTCCATCCAAAGCCGGAACTTCAGCAAAGTGTTCATTCGTCTCAAAGATATGGAGAATTTGTTCTTTCCCTCCAGTAGCTACTTTGAACACTTTGATGCGACCGGATTTAATAATGAATAAACCAGTGCCTTCATCCCCTTCCAAAAACAGGGTTTCCCCCCTTTTATAGGTCTGGGGAATAGCAATATTGGCCAGGGCACTGAGCTGTTCCTCAACCAGATCTTGAAAAATAGGTGTTTGCTGCAGAAACTGTTTAATCTCTAAAATCCGTTCACTGACCGTCATAGGGGCTGATTTCAATACGCCTTCAGGGTTCACCATAACGGTGAAATTGTACAGCGAGAGTTCTTCTATGCTATGCGATCGTCCTCTAATCCTTACTATTCACTCTCCGAACCTCACCATTCACCCGCCATCCTTTAGCAGACCAGTACCCTTAGCATCAACACCGTATTCTCTGGCAAGGTAGCGATTCAATTCCTCGTCGCAACAACAAGCAACTTATAAGTAGGTCGGCATAATTAAATCGAGGATAGGTGTAGGGGTGAAGGGGGCATGCCCCCAGACCCCCATTTTTATAATTAATCTCACCCGATTACTTAAGGCTGGTTTTGAAGTAGGAACGACTCAACGAAATCGGCATCCTTGGTAATGACAATGCGCTGGTCTTGGATCGAAAGCTGATTAATGAATGCATCAGGGGTCGCATTATGCTGCGGCAAATCTATGAAATACCGGGGATCTGCTTCTACTTTAACCTCGGAATAATCCCATCGAACAGATAATCTGTGCCCCTTCTCGCCGTTCCTCTGGGTTGATCACACACAGGGCATCATGCTCCCGCAGAAACGTTACCAGTTTTGCCATTATTACCCAAAGACCCTGATGATCAGATTATTTTCATCCCCCAAGATGCCCTCTTTTTAGTACCCTTTGCCATACCAGAATACTCATCGCGAAATGCCTCGCTATGGCCAGCCTCCCCTGCAACTCGGTGCCCTGCCAGGAGTGGTTACACAAATGCAGCAGGCCCGCATTATTCACCTGGCCACCCATGCTATTTTTTGGGGCTTTGCTGAATGCAAATATGAATTACCCTCATCCCCAACCCTTCTCCCGCAGGAGAAGGGAGCTAAAACTCTTGTTCCCTCTCCTTTGGGAGAGGGCTAGGGTGAGGGCTGCATAAGGCTCAAGCACGAAAATCATCCTTCTATTCAGCAACGCCTTTTTTTGCAAGCCCTTAGTAAAGTGGCACGCCCCGCTGATAGGCATCGACAAAGCTCTTGTAGTCGTTTTCTACCTGTGTGGCGTAGTCCATTGCAAAGCTCAGGATTTCCTGTTTGAATTGGCTCCGTTTGCCTGCAACCAAGTCAGTCACTTCCTTGTCAATACTGACAGGAACGATCGTTGCATCATAGTCCTTGTCGGCTAGGGCATGGTTCGTTGCCAGAACTTTCCCCTGATCGGTAGCTGTATCCAGGAATTTGCTTTTGCTGGTCAACAGGGTGTAGTCGAAATCAACGGCAGAGGGGGATTTTTCCCGAATCATAAAAGGCATCCCATTCACCATGGTATACCCCAACAGGGCATCGGTATGGGTCAGCATCGCCTTCATAGTCATGGCCACCCGCCGTCCCTCATGGTTGTCGTAAGCAGAGGCAGGGAAGCGCCCCGGAGCTGCGATCGCCACGGCACTGGCAACTTCCTGTTTCATTTCTAGAATCCGATCGTCGTCCTTATCGGTGCTGGGACCTTCAATCAGTAAGAGGTATCGGTATCGCCCCAGGCTCCCTGTCCCAGACCCCAGTTTCAGCCGTATATCCTTCAGCTTGTAGTAACTGCCATTCTGGCGTTTATCCTTGGCAATAGAGGCGATGTAATCCCCCATGCTCTTGGCAAGGCTGGCGGAGGTTTGCTGCGGGACAGGCTGTAACGCTGCACTGGTCTGGAATACTCGGGCTCCTGTCTGATCGATCGTGGTGTACTTGTCCAGAAACTTCGATCGAGATTGTTTTTTTGACTTTTGAATGAAATCTTGAACCAGGCTGCTGGTGTTGTCCGCATCCAGGCGGTAGGACAATTCTTCCTGGGAGCCTTTGAAGTCTTCCATCTGATCCAGGTAGGCATCCAGGAACTGGGTTACCACCTCTTTGCGATCGTCCAGGCCCACCTTCTGCTCCTGGGCCAACAGGAGAATGCCCACAGCCATCCGGCGCAGATCCCAGACATAGGGGCCGAGGTAGCCTTCATCGAAATCCGTGGTATTAAAGACCTCGTGGCCCTGGCTATCTTGAAACGTGCCCATGTTTTGGGGGTGCAGGTCTCCTTGCAGCCAGGCGGAAGAGGTAGCCGAGTTCACGAAATTGGAGGCGGGCAGAGTTTTCATGTCTTGATAGAAAATGTGAGCCGTACCTCGATAGAAGGCGAACGGTGTGGCGGACATTTTCTCCATTTTGGTTGCCAGGTCGTCAGGGAGTTGGGAGGCGAAGGAATGGTTGAACCGATAGATTTCTGCTTCCACCCAGGCGGGGCGGGAAGACGCAGCACAGGCGGCACTGGCTTGCAGATTGACTAGCACTGCGGCCACGATCGCAAGCATGACAATGAGATATTTTTTCATACACCCTCCTGGAGGAATATAGCTATGCACCACTGATTGTGGTTCGGCTGGGATGAAGTGGTTCAAGCTAGCCCAGCAATAAGGAAGTAGTCATATAGTGTTTTAAGTAGAAAATTAAATGCTGTCCGTAAGATAAACTGCGTAAGCCTGGGTAAAGGTTATCTCGCTTGCGACCAATTTTGGGAAACTGAGCAATCCGTTGAAAAGTTGAATTCATATTAAGTAGGTCGGCACAATTAAATTAAGGATGAGAGTCGGGGTGAACGGGGCACGCCCCCTTCTTATAATTAATCTCACCCGATTACTTACTGATAAATCTTTCTGCAGTGAAAGTAGCATACTCAGTAGATTACTTCCCATTAGGAGGATGTTTTGGCGTTGCTGAATCACGGTATGATTTGCCCGATCTGAACGTGAGCGAGACCCTCACACTCCCTATCAATGCACAACTCTAGTAGTATGAGCATCTTGCTCACGCTCCTGATTCATTCCTTCATTCAGCAACGCCTATCTTTATAAATCAGCTCTTAGGAATGAGAATTAAGTAAAGTGTCAAACTCCTGATTGCCCTCACCCCCCTGCCCCCTCTCCCAAATTTGGGGGAGGGGGCAGGGGGGTGAGGGCTGAAGAAATCCAGGTTATTAATTCCCGTTCCTTAGGAGTTGAGCAGAAGTAGTTCTCAAATTGTTTATGCAACAAAGCCGAAAATGGTGCAAGATCTCAGATAACCTATATCAGGAGAGCTGCAACAGCCTCTCGATCCATAAACTGACGATTAGAATCATCCCTTACCGAGGCTGTAATCCCGTGATGGGGGTGATTTTCCCTCCAATAGAACTCATTGGCACTCAAGTTAACCCAAACCTTGTATCCAGTTTCTGAAACAGTAAGAGCAAGAGCAACACTGGACTGTGCTATTTCGCAGGCGTACTGGTAAGCTTCTAACCTCTGATCGACTGTAAATGTATAGGCTAAAAGATACAATCCATTGTTGAACCTCATTCCCTGCTGCACGCAATCCATTAATAGAAACTTAAACAGGTAAACTCGCTTTTCTGAAAGAGTGATAGGCAACATAGCATTAGGCACCAAAACATGGTTTATGGCATTCTTGGATTAAGTTGAAAGGCTTTCTCCCAACTCAACTCAAGCAAGTGTGATAGCTGAACCATGAAATAACTGAGATGTACTGATAGTAAACCTCATTATCAATGTTACGGACTAGAGCCTGGATGGACTTCCGCGCTTACCCTGGATTTTTAATGGTTAGAAGTTAATAATGATTTTGTAATCAGGATAGTGGATACTCCTTCACCTGAAGCAAGCCTCACAATAAAAAAGGCTCCTAATTCGGGCTTTTCAGGCCTTATATTCCAATAAATCTGTAATATAAAATAACAAATTGACCAATTTTGTTCCAATGAGATGAGGTACAAGGGAGTCTAACCTTATGTCCTCTGTACCTCACCTGTCAGGAAATTGTCATGGCGCTGCAGAAGAAGGAGACATTATTGTCCCTGAGTGCGCCGAGTTCCAGTTGTCCGACCTGTTGTTCGGTTGCGGGTGGTTTTGGCTGAAGTCTTCGAAGCAACTGTACGGCCTCGCCCCTGATTGAAACTTTCTTCTGGTTTGATTTCTAGCTCCATGGGTTCTGGGGTCACCGGAGCAGCAGTCAATTCTTCCCGACCAGAACTAGCTGGAGATTCCGCCAAACCCGGCATCATCAGGGTACTTCTATCACTCTCTGACAAAGGCTTCTGCTTTTGTCTTCTTTGCCGTCTTGGCGTAATGCCATTTCTTTCGCTGGACTTGCTTCGCCTCAGTCCCAGGGGAACGTAACGTCTAAGGGACCAGGAACTCACAGAAACACTCAGTTTGCCTGAAAGCAGGGCAGCAACTTCAGTGTATGTATACCCTTTAGCCAACGCAGCCCGGATTGATGGAGCAATCTGATGAATGGCTTCTACGATCGGCAAATATTCTGTTTCCTTTTTGGGCAATTCTTTCAGGAAGGATTCTGCCTGCTCCAAGGTGGAGCGATTAACGGATCTACTTCTAGAAGATGTATGTGGGGTCATGGCAAGAGGCTCATTAGAGGGAGGCAAAAGAGAATAGATTGCAAAATACTGAATTGAAACAACGGTCGGAATTATGACTTGAATGGACCGTAATTTATAAATTTTGCAGTCAAAACCTGATGAATTAGCAGTTTTATAACACAACCTTAGTTACTTATAACAAATCTGGAAGTAGAAATTGAATTGAATCCAGTTGCATTGGCAAAACTGTTGCTTCGAGCCCACAAAACACATACCAAGCAATAAGAGTAGAAGTTTTCTTTGCCATCTGTTGATGCAAAAATGTTGTTATTACTGATGAAAAATTTGTGGTTTCACGGAAGAGAGTAACAGGAGTTATTTCAGTGTTGTACTGCCGTGTATTTACGGAATCCCTTTCAAATTTTCATGTTCGCCTGGCTTTAAGGATCGAAAATCAAATCAAGTGGAGATTCGGGGGCGTGAGTGCATCCGACTTATGTAGCCCGCCCTGCAGGAAGCAGCGTATGCCTAACCAGGAGCTGAAGTCTTTGGTCAACCACCCAACATTAGCTTTCTGACCAAAGCTATAAAGCTACGACGACAAGACAAAAGTCCACCTAGGTGCACTTTTCAAACATAGGGGATTTTCACCATTTGAGATCGAGCAATATACCAAAGATTCAAGCTCGATTAACTGACAAAGCTCGATACTCGACCGTTACAGCAGTGCCAGGATTAAATGGATACCCTGAGTAGGGAGATCTCTGAAAGAATGTTTCTAATTTAGGAACGGAGAGGGAGGGATTCGAACCCTCGGAGACACATACATGCCTCAACAGATTAGCAATCTGCCGCTTTCGACCACTCAGCCACCTCTCCATGGTCTGAGAGTAGATCATAGCAGATCTATGGGAAAGTTTCAGCAGTTCCATTCCAAAAAATTGATCCCAATTCAATTAGGTTTTCCTTGCTTCAGGTCTCCCCGTGGGTGAAGGGCATCTTCGTCCTCACAGTTATCCTTGATTTAAGGGTGCCGATCGACTTAATTTCAGGATAAATGTTTCGAAATGAACGTTGCTGCCGCTTTATATCCCACCCTTAAAGTGGATAGATTTCTAGGTGATTTCTAGGTGATTTCTAAAAGGAATAAGTCTATGCGGTCTGCGATCGCCCTCGAAGCACTTAAGCAAACAGCCCGTGGTTTTGGGCTGACTGTCCTGGCGATCGGAGCAGGTCTGGCCATCAGTTGTTTGATCCCTCGGCGCTGGCATCAGCCTCCCCAAACTAACTGTGACTTCAAGATCTACGTTGCCAGTGACGGGTTTCATGTCAGTTTGATTGTCCCCGTAACCAATGAAGCTTTTGATTGGCAACAACACCTGCCCCTACAAGAAATTGGACGGCAGAACCGTAAAGATTACCGCTACCTGAGTTTTGGCTGGGGAGAGCGATTTTTCTTCATGGAAACACCATCTTGGGATAAGGTCAATCCTCTGCATGCTTTGAAGGCCCTGGTTCTGCTCAATCCTTCAGTCATGAATGTACAGGGTTATCCGGAAGTTCCCCAGACCTGGGGAAGTACGGTGGTCAAAACAATCCGTATCGATCGGGAACATTACCTCCAACTCAATCAATTTATCGAGGCGTCTTTTCAAACGGATGCTCAGGGCCGAAAAATCAGGGCCAGAGTTCATGAAGGCAGTAGTTTCTATGAGGCTAACGGTAAATACTCATTATTGAGAACCTGCAATACCTGGGCGGCTGAGGGGCTGGATGCGGCTGCCCTGCAAACCCCCCTCTGGTCAGGTCTGGCCTGGCCTATCATGCTTCATCTGAAGAGTGAATGTAAGAATTAGGATAGGTGCAATCCATAGATAAGGAGATGAAGCCCCCCAAGGCTATCCATTATTAATTAAAAACCCAAAAAGCTTGGTGACAAGCGCTTTCGGTTTTGAATAGCGAATTTTGAATTGCCTGCAGGGGCAAGCTTGTTAAAATGGCTGAGAATTGACTCTGCTTTATTTGCGAGTGCATGACAGCCAATCCTGAAGACTTTTCCCAGCCCAATCCATCTGCCCCGGAGGGGCCTCCCTCCAGTTTGCCCCCGACTGAGGGCAATCCTACTGGTAATGGGGTAGGACCCGGTGGAACAACTCCGCCTGAGTCTGGGCCATTGGCCCATCGATCGCCCAACATCCAACCGGTAACCCCAGTTCCAGCTAACCCTCAATCGGCTAATTCTGCCGATTCCCCTTTGAACAACCCGATCATGGTGACGTTAACCGCCTTTGCCATTTTGGTCCTGGGCCTGATTACCGGGATCGACTGGTTGCAAATTGCTGGTACTATCATGACACTATTTACCTCGATTCGCCTTGGCTGGCCTGCATTTAAGCCGATTCTGCAGGAAATGGTTTCTGAGAAGGAACAGCCCCTGATCATTGCCGCGATCGGACTGATCTTGACCCTGATCGGTTTCCTGCAAATTGTGGGGGTGAACCAGGCCCTGATTGCCTGGCTCAGCCAACCTGATTGGGATGCCCTGGGGGCTTTGGGTGAGATCTTTGGGGCTCTGGGACAGATTTTGATTGCAGTCCTGGCTGTTTATATTGCCTGGCGACAGTATGTGATCTCCAAAGATCTGACCATTCAGCAAAATACGATTACCCAGCAACAGACCATCGATGCCTATTTCCAGGGCGTCTCCGATCTGGTCTTGGATGAGGAGGGCCTGTTGGAAGATTGGCCCCAGGAACGAGCGATCGCAGAGGGACGAACTGCAGCGATTCTGGCCAGCGTCAATGCGGAGGGGAAAGCCAAAGTGATTCGGTTTTTGTCTCGGGCCAAGATGTTGACGCCTCTGCGCCGCGATCGGCGGCTGGGGCGGGCCATTCTGGATGGGATTGGTGGATATGAGGAAGATCGCCTTCATGGCGTGCGGGTGATTGATCTGGGGGTGATGCTGGCACGCTCCGATCTCTCTGATACGGATTTGCGCTGGACAGATTTGAGTGAGGCTAACCTGGTCAAAGCCAATCTGGCCCGGTGCGACCTGGTGAAGGCGAACTTCAGTCGCACCATCCTGTATGGGGCCAATCTGCAGAACACGGATCTGGAGGGGGTCCGCTTCTTCTATGGCCGGTTAGAAAAGGCCAGTCCCCGCAGTCGGACGGAACCCCCCGACTATACGACAGGGGTCCACACTGGGGCCGTGGTCGAGAATGCAGACTTCACGGATGCGGAAGATCTCGGTGATGAGCAACGCTACTATCTTTGTGCCTGGGGTGGCACTAAAACGAGAGGAACCATACCCGGCGGATGTCAGGGCATTCCCAATTTACTGGGCCGCTAGATCCAATCTGCAATTTTACTCCCCACCTCCTGCGGATGAAATTTGTGACATAACGTTCCCAATCCCTATGCAGTTTCGATACTCTCTGGTAATTCCCATCTTTAATGAAGAGGTGACGCTGAAAGAGCTATATCACCGGCTAAAGCCAGTTATGGATAATCTGGATGGGCCAGTGGAGCTGATTCTGGTGAATGATGGGAGTCACGATCGTTCCCTGGAACTGATGCAGGAACTGCATCAGCAGGATGGACGAATCTGCTACCTGAGTCTGGCGCGCAATTTTGGTCATCAGATTGCGGTAACCGCCGGGCTGAATTTTGCTCGCGGTGAGATTATTGTCGTTCTGGATGGAGACTTGCAAGATCCACCGGAACTGATTCCCGCCATGGTTGAGAAATGGCGACAGGGCTATCAGGTGGTCTATGCTCAGCGAACTCAACGGCATCGAGAGGGGTGGTTCAAGCGTTTCACCGCCTATGTGTTCTACCGTCTGCTCAAACAACTGGCGGATATCGATATCCCCCTGGATACAGGGGACTTTTGTCTGATGGATCGATGCGTCGTGAAGGTGCTGAACACCATGTCTGAGCGTAACCGCTATATTCGGGGCCTGCGATCGTGGGTTGGGTTTCGGCAAACAGCCATTCTCTACGAACGGGATCCTCGCTTTGCCGGGGAAGTGAAATATACCTTTCGTAAATCCTGGACTCTGGCGATTAATGGTCTGGTTTCTTTCTCCATTGTGCCCCTCAAAATCTCCACTTACATCGGCTTGTTCTCAGCCCTGATGGCGATTCTAATGGCGATTCTGATTCTTTACTGGCGGATTGTAGCTCCCCAATCCAGCTTGGTTGGGTTTGCAACTATCTTCGTGGCCATTTTCTTTTTGGGAGCCGTGCAACTGGTCAGCATTGGCATTCTGGGAGAATATATCGGTCGCATCTATGAGGAAGTCAAGGGCAGACCCCTTTACACCCTGAGTGAAATAGCCGGATTTGAACAGGAATAATTACTTATCCAGATAATAAAATCCGCGAATAAAGTTTACAACCACGGTTACGGGGGGCAGGGAGATTTTGATGCCTGTTGTCTGGGATTCTGAAGTCTGGCTATCCGGTTCATCACTCAGTTTCTGGCCAAAGTGCTTGCCAAAGCCAGAATTGCGGTAAAGACTCAGGGTCTGATCATTGGTATTCCTAAGGGTGACTTCGGTGGGGGCACTCAAAAACAACGATCGTTCGGTGGGCAATTGAATCCCACTCAAAGCCTGATTCAGTTGACTCAAGGCGGTTGTGAGATGATTCATCCGTTCTAATTCTCTGACACTGAAATCTCGATTCCCCCTGGATTGAATGACCTTCATCAGACCGGCGATATTGCGCTGGATGGCGCTGGCGTCATCGAAGGGTAAGACGACTGCAAAGGCGGCCATCAGAATTTGTTCATCGCTCTCGACACTGATTGTCAAGGTCGTGCGACGACGTCCTACCTCTATGCTGGGTGGCTTTTTGATCTCGGTGCAAATCTGGGAAATTCGCCGGTAAGCAGCGGCCAACAGCACATTAGCTTCATGATCGAGAATACTGTCTATGGCAATCTGGATGCTGGGGGGGGTCGCCCGAAAGAATTTTTTGTATTCATCTTCATAGAGGCGGTACAGTTGAGACCGATCGCCCTCCGGGCTCAGGTCTACCCATTCGCAGGTTAATCCCTCCGTTTTGACCCCAAACCTGGGTAAACCATAGACCTTTGCGCCAGTTAGGGTTGCACCAGTCAGATCGGCTCCAATCCAATCGGCTCCAATCAAATTTACCTGACTCATGTCGGCATAGATCAGACTGGCATTCAGTAGATTGGCATAGCTCAAATCTGCTTTGCTGAGATCGGCCCCACTTAATTTAGCTTCACTCAGGTCAGTTCCGCTGAGCAGAGAACCACTCAGGTTGGCCCAACGAAGATTAGCCCCACTCAGATTGGCTCCCCGCAGGTCTACCTGGTTCAAGATCGCCTGTTTTAGTTCTGCCCCACTTAGATCGACCCCCCGGAGGTCAGCCTTAGCCAGATCAGCGCCCTGCAAGTTTACCTGATCCAGATTGGCCTCGCTCAAATTTGCGCCCCGCAGGTCAGCATTGCTGAGATTCGCACCAGCCAGATTTGCCTGTCGCAGTTTAGCTTCCTTCAGGTTCGCTTCCGTTAAATTGGCCTGCCGCAGGTCTACCCCGCTCAACTCGGCCAGAACCAATTCTGCCCGCACCAGTGCTGCCTGAATCAGCACCGCTCCGTTTAAGTCAGCCCGGATCAGGTTTGCAACGTTCAGAATGGCTCCATTCAGATTCGCCTTACTCAGATTCGCACCGCTCAATCGGGCCACATTGAACTTGGCCCCACTCAGGTTCGCACCACTCAAATTGGCTCCGCTCAGATTCGCCACACTCAAATTGGCCAGGCTCAGGTTTGCCTGACTCAGGTTCACGCCACTCAAATTGGCTTCCGTCAAGTTAATACCGACAAAGTTCCGTTCTCCAGCAGCGTATCTTGCCACCAGTTGCTCAACATCCATCAGGTTTCCTGATCAATCTCCAAAAATTTAGCCGTGTCATTCCAGTCCTGAGACTGGCAGATGCAAAACCTTTTGGCATTAGAATCAAAAACGAGCACCAGACCTACAATGTGCCCTATGGGAGGGCGTCCGGGAACAATCTTCACTCAAACTTTAGACCCTGAAATTGTTGACAGTATAGCGAGTCACGACAAATTTAATGATTATTGGCATTATTGGGTTAGGACTGATTGGTGGATCGCTGGCGATCGACCTACGATCCCAGGGCTATTCTGTTCTGGGGGTGAGTCGCCGCATGCAGACTTGTGAAACAGCCTTGCGTCTGGGTATTGTGAATGATGCCAGTACAGAGTTACGACTGCTGGCTCCAGCAAACCTGATTTTCATTTGCACCCCGATCTCAGATATCCAGGCTACCGTTATTCAACTGCTTCCCCATCTGGCTCCCACCACTGTACTGACCGATGTGGGTTCCGTCAAAACGTCAATTGTGAAGGCCCTTGACCCCCTGTGGCCCAATTTTGTCGGCGGACATCCCATGGCAGGAACAGCAGAAAGCGGCATTGAAGCAGCCCAAGCCGATTTGTTCGTGAACCGGGCCTATGTGTTGACGCCCACTGCAAAGACTCCTCCAACTGCATTGGAAACCGTAGCCCATGTAGTTCGGTTACTGAGAGCCAAGGTTTTTTTCTGTCGTCCTGAGGAGCACGATCGGGCTGTGGCCTGGATCTCTCACCTGCCCGTGGTGGTCAGCGCCGGATTGATTGCTGCCTGTCAGCATGAGGCTGACCCAACCATTCTGGAACTGGCCCAGCAACTGGCCAGTTCAGGTTTTCGCGATACCAGTCGGGTGGGAGGGGGCAATCCTCAGTTAGGGGTGATGATGGCCCGGTTTAATCGGGAAGACGTGTTGCGATCGTTAGCGGCCTATCGCCAGCATCTGGATCAGCTCACCACCTGTATTGAACAGGAAAACTGGGCCACCCTGGAGGACCATCTGAGGCAAACCCAGCAGGCCCGCCCAAAATTCATTCACGAATGATTTTGGAGTTGTTCTAAGGTCTACCTGGTTGGGACTTCAACTTTTTCAACCTTAGCCAAACTTGTGGGTTGGATGGAGTATCAACGTAACCTTATGTAACGTTGGGTTTCGCTGTGCTCCACCCAACCTACCAACACTCCTAAGAGTATTAGTCATTCTTGAGCCTGCGACAAAGCAATATTCTTTAACTTAATAAACTCCCTTGCAAAGACTTCTGCATTTTCACGACCACTCTGAACTGCAATATCCTCTCTATTAAATTTAGCGTTATTAGTCCAGTTATAGGAGCCATGAATTACCGTTTTTAAGTCTATGACACAGAATTTGTGATGCATAGTATTTTTTTTGTATTTTCCAAGCTTTCTAATTCTATAAGTTTCAAATTCATCCTCATAATTTAAGCCAGAATCCTTATTTATCTCATCATCATTTATTATCAATTGAATATTAATACCTTGGTCGCTTTTTATTAATAGTTCATCAAATAAAACTCTATCTGTGAACCAAGCGACAGCAATCCAGATTGTAAATTCAGCAGAATTTATCTGCTCAATTATTTTTTCCTGAATTTGTTTGAAGTGAGCATCTACTGAAACCTCATCTTCCCTTCCATCATTTATAAGTCTCTGTGATATTAGAAGGCACTCATCAAAAAGAGCTTTTTCTGAATTCTTAATATCTAAGAACTTAATGAGTTTTTGAGTTCTCCAATGTTCAAGCAGAGCTGATATAAGCTTTCCTACTATTTGATTAGATTCTTCTTTCCAAAAAGCTCTCAATCGATTTGATTTTGAGCTGCTTGGGAGATTGTATTTCTCTTCTATATCCTTGTACTTTTCTTCTACATTAATACCTGTATTATCAAGAATAAAATCCTTAAATGTTCGATCTGAAAAATTAAGGACATATCCCTTTTTCATTTCGAAAATCACTTCGAGTTTAGTTTTTTCAGTACTTGACAGATCTGACATCTTTATATTTCCCCATTTGTGTCAATCTAAATATTATAAAGTCAAGGTTTTGCTTGGTTGCGTAGGTTGGGTGAAGCGGAGCGGAACCCAACCTTGATAAGGTTTTTATTGGTTTTTTCGGGCACTCTACTTAATCTTAAAATTAAGCTTATGAAAGCAATATCTGATTAGATTCATTTCCGTCAAGATCTAAATCCCATTTCAGATGCACAGTTTTATGTAAAAATTCTTGATTTTGGGGAGTTTCCTTCCACCCTTTGAGTCAGTGGTAAAGACATCACCACCTTACGGATCAGAATCAGGATGGTAGTTTCCCCATCCCAAGAATTCGTATTGTTTCTGCCGTGCTGCTTCCCAGCTTTCAGCTTCAAAAGTTTGAATCAGTTCGGCTTCTACATCCAATAAAGCACGGGCCGTTTGATTGCTTGTAGGAAAGAAATCATAGCTGCCATCCTTGCTGCGCCACAACTCGTAAGTTGTTTGTTGTGAAAGAGGTACCATACTGACTACCTGTAATTTCATCTCAGATTCAGATTAAACCTATGGGACAACTTGAGCGGCTGATTATGATGGCGGAGGATGAGCTGACCCAGTACAGCACCGATGCCCGCAAGCAGGAAAAGCTCCGGCAGAAAATTGGCCTGTCCGTGTCGGCTGCCGAGCAGAAGCAGGTGAAGGAAGCCCTGCTGGCTGAGATGCCCACAGACCCGATCAGTCAACTGCTGGAGCAGCAACGCCAGACGGTGGCCCTCCCTTTTTGGGGTATTGCCGGATTGGGCCTGCTCCTGGGGATTTCTTTTTCTCAGCCGGTGGATTTTATCGCCACGATCGTTGGGGCTACGATCGCGTTTAGGGTCCAGAAACGGGGCTGGAACTTACAGGCCAGACGCCTGGTCCTCAAAACCCTGGAAGAGATTGAGGAACGAACCCGCAAGCCATCAGAATAATCAGCCCAATCCCTCAAACAAGATTGCCACCCCGCAGCTAAATCCAGGTAGGAGGGGACTGATTAATTCATCCATCGGAAAATAAAATGCTGGGGGCAAAGGCAGCCTGTCCCAGCCCACTTTGTCGAGACCAGGCTCGTAGTTCAGCATAAATTGCACCAGCAATGGCCTGGTGTCTCCAATGAGCACTCAGATGTTGATGGTGTCACAAGTCTAGCCCTGAGTAACGAATAACTCTATTGTCCTTCAATTGAAATATCAACCTCAAGGATTCACCTGATTCACAATCTAACCACAGCCAGTTTTTCTGCATGCAAAAGAAAAATTGGCTCACTTGGTAGCGGAGAATACTTATTTGTGCCATTTCAGTTCTGAAATCAGCGGAAAATGAGCCCCCTCTGAGTTGTCCAATGTATTGATCTGTAACAGACGCTGGACTTTTTCTAGAGACACTTTAGAATCCCTGAACTATAATTGCCGCAAAGTATTTGAGGAGTTGGATAGTATTGCTATGAATAAGGGCGAACTCGTTGATGCCATCGCAAGCAAAGCTGAAGTCACCAAGAAAGGGGCAGATGCAGTACTGACAGCCGTTTTGGAGACGATCGTAGATGCCGTCTCCAGTGGGGACAAAGTCACTCTGGTGGGCTTTGGTACCTTTGAAGTCCGGACCCGCAAAGCCCGTGATGGTCGCAATCCCCGCACGGGTGAAGTCCTGAAAATTCCTGAAACCAAAGTTCCAGCTTTCTCTGCTGGAAAGTTGTTCCGGGAAAAAGTGGCTCCCGTTGTTGAGGAAGTTGAAGAAAAAAGCACCAAGAAGAAGAAGAAATAGCTTTAACAGTTAACAGTTAACGTCTAGCAGTTAACTGTTAAAGCCAAATCAATATCAAACGACTCGATTTTGCAGAATACACTCTGCATACCAGTTGAAGCTTTCCTTGGGAATGCGTTCCTGAGTGGCATAGTCTGTGTAGATGACGCCAAATCGGCGATCGTGTCCCCATGACCATTCAAAGTTGTCCATCAAACTCCACAAAAAATAACCCTCAAGGGGGTAGTTTTCGCTGACAGCCCGATGGGCTGACTTGAGGTACTGTCTCAAATACAGAATGCGATCGGTGTCTATCACCTCACGATTTGCATTTAGTTCGTCCTGGGCTGCACAGCCGTTTTCCGTCATCAGCACCGCTAGGTCCGGTCGATTCAGGGTTTCGCTGACATGGCGAATGCTCCAGTAGATCGCCTCTGGAACAATCTGAAGCCAGGGCATGTGGAGTCGGGGATAACCAGATGGAAAGGGAAGAGCCTCGTAACCGAGCGGGTTGTCGGCAGCACGAACATAGGTGCCTGTGTAAATGTTGAGGCCGATCGCATCCAGGGGTTGGCAGATGGTTTCCAGGTCCCCGGATTGGATATCAGGAGCATCTTGGGCCAGAGCCTCCAGCAGCATTGGACTATAAGCCCCGGTCAGAGCCGGGAAAATAATCCCCCCATTACTTCCACAGGTGTGAAAAGCCTGTTTCGCCGCCGCAATGTGTGGTGCTGATTCGTTGATGGGAACGGTTACGGTCGGATTATCCACCAAGGCGACAAAGCAGGGACCCGGAGAGGCGGCCCGAATTGCCTGACAACCCAGACCATGGGCCAGGAGCGCATGGTGAGAGGTCTGCCAGATCTCTTTTCTGCTGCTAACTTGAGTTCCGGGCGCATGGGGAGCTAGGTCGTCAACCGCATAGCCCAGATGGGTGAAGCAGGAGATTTCGTTCAGGGTGAACCAGTGGGTGATGCGATCGCCCAATCGCTGTACAAAGGCCAGCACATAATCCCCATAATCTTTGGCAATTTCCCGGCTACGCCAGGAGCCATACAGGGTCTCTAAAGCCTGGGGACTATCCCAATGAAACAGGGTGCAATATGGGGTAATTCCCTGTTCTCGCAGGCAATCCACCAGACGCTTGTAAAAGTCTACCCCTGCTTCGTTGATTGCCCCCCGACCATCCGGAAAAATGCGGGACCAGGCAATACTGAATCGGTAGGCGCTGATGCCCAGGGCTGCCATTAATTTCACATCACTGGCATAGCGATGATAATGATCGCAGGCGATCGCGCCTGAAGTGCCATCCCGAATGCGATTGGGCATCTCGCTGAAGGTATCCCAGACACTGGGTTTTCGCCCTCCTTCTGCCACTGCTCCTTCAATCTGATAGGCGGCTGTCGCAGTGCCCCAAATAAAGCCTTCTGGAAACTGGTAGCTGGTCATGATCGGTCATCCACATCAATCTCCACTAGCTTATTCCGAGAAGACAGGCCCGTCTGAATTCTGACCCCTGACTTTGGCACCTGAAACTTCTGAGCCAGAAGTTTGATTAGTTCTTCGTTTGCCTTGCCGTCTACTGGTGGAGATTTCAAATGAATGGTGAGACTACCATCCACTTCTTCAATGATTTTCTGTGCTTTTGAATTGGGCTTAACCTTAACCTGACGTTTCATAGCAACATTGCAGATGACGAGAGGACATGCTTTGCTAACTCTACGCCCTTGCAGCTTATGCTCGATTTGATTTCGTTTTTATTCCCCAGAACAGGTCTGAGAAAAAAGCTAATCCAGACATAAAGATTGAAATCTATCCATGGATAGATTTCAACTCCGCCCAGATCTTGTACTGCTTTCCTGTGGTGGTGATCACAACTTGTTCCCCAGGAAGAGCAACTTGCCAGGCCAGCTCAAATGCATGATGTCTTTGATTGTTGTCAAACTGATGCACTAACCGGAAAAATAAGTGACGATATCTCATGCCTGACTGGATTTGGCCATCCATCCAGAATTTAAACTGGGAAACCAGATGCTCGTTGATGAGCAATGTCTCTGTATCCTGGGCCAGCGCCTGCACAGGGGTCTGCCTTACTGTTCTCAACTCTGAGATCGCTAATCCTGCCATCTACCTGTCCTACCTGTCTTGAAGTAACGCCTACAGGAATCGCACTGTTCAGTTTTGTGTTCCCTGATGAAAAGAATTGTAAAAATAAAAGGTGGAAAAATCGGGGAGAAACCTAGAGGCTATATCACAGGCTACTTATCCTCACAGTATTGTTCATCCATCCAAAGCCTTAACCAGACCTCATGAGAATTCTTCTAGTTGAAGACGATCGCGTGATTCTAGATCTGCTCACAGCCACGCTGGCTAAGCAGAACTATATTGTGGATGTCGCTATGGATGGAGAAGTGGGTTGGGAACTGGCTGAGAGCATGACCTATGATCTGCTGCTCCTGGATGTCATGTTGCCGAAGCTGGATGGGATTAGTTTTTGCCGTCGCCTGCGGCAAAAGAAAAATGAGGTACTGGTCATGTTGCTGACAGCCCGCGACACGACCACCGACAAAATGTTGGGCCTAGATAGTGGGGCGGATGACTATGTGGTCAAGCCTTTTAATGCCCAGGAACTGGCTGCTCGAATTCGAGCCTTACTGCGTCGGCGGAGCGCAACCCCTGCTACAGTGCTGACCTGTGGACAACTTCGCCTCGATACCACGACCCGCGATGTTACCTACAATGGGAAACCTTTGCGTTTCAGCCGCAAAGAGTATTTGCTCCTGGAATTGTTGCTGCAGAACCAGCAGCAAGTTTTCAGTCGCAGTACTATTGTTGATCGGCTCTGGTCTCTGGGAGAAGAACCTCCCGATGAAGACACCATCAAGTCGCATGTTAAAAATATTCGTCGGCAACTGCGGGCTGTTGGGGCGATCGACCTGATTGAGACGCTCTATGGCCAAGGCTATCGAATTAACCCGGCCTATTTGACTGAAGTTAACCCGCCCCAGGAGGTAACCCCTGCCCAGGAACACACTGTCAATCTGGTTATCTCAGAGATCTGGGAGCGGACCAAAGGGGTTAGCTTTGAGCGGGTCAGGCTCTTGGAACAGGCTGCTCAGAGCTTGAAATCCGGTGCTTTAGAACCAACCCAGCGGCAAAAAGCAATTCAGGCCGCCCATAAACTGATTGGGTCTCTGGGCACCTTTGGGTTTGAAGCCGGTTCTGTGTTGGCTCAACAAATTGAGGCCATATTGCAGTCTGAGGCTGAACCAGAGAGTATTGTGGATCAGGTCGAGTCTCTGGTTCAAGCTCTGAGACAGGCATTAGGGACATCTGAAGGCATGCCCGATCAGAGAACTGGGATGGAAGCTCCCAGTCTGTCACCGGAGGAAAGTTTTCCCTTGCCCGTCTTCTCCCTTGCCCCCAGACCGATCACGGAGGAACTCAATGGTCAATCGGTGGGATCCCATTCTGTTGAAGCAGATCAGCCTCTGCTGCTGATCATTGATCAGGATGTTGATCTGGCGGAACAACTGGTTGCCGAAGCACTGGCCTGGAAAATCCGCACAGCGATCGCCAGTACTCTGGACACAGCTCGAGAATACCTCCTGAGGCAGCATCCCCATATCGTCTTACTGGATGTTGCCCTGACTGGAAATTTAGAAGAAGGACGGGCCTTTCTAGCCAGGCTCACCACAGATTACCCAGAGGTACGGGTCGTTGTGTTCTCCAACCACGATGGGTCCGCCGATCGCATCAGTATGGTCAATTCTGGGGCCCAGATATTTTTGCCCAAACCCATCGCCCCGACTGAAGTGCTGCAGGCTATCACCGAGGTCTTACAGCTCTCTGAACCGTTGGATGCTAAAGTCTTGGCTGTTGATGATGACCCCCAAATTCTGGCCCTGACTCGGTCTATTCTAGAACCACAGGGGCTGCAGGTCACCTGCCTGCAAGATGCAGGCCAATTTTGGGAAATACTCAAATCCACTCAACCCGACCTGCTGATCCTGGATGTAGATATGCTGGTGTTTAGTGGTCTGGAGTTATGCCAGTCCGTCCGACAGGACTTTCAGTGGAACTGGTTGCCTGTTCTGTTTCTCTCTGTAAAGAACGATAGTGCAACCCTACGGCAACTCTTCAATGCCGGTGCGGATGATTACATTAGTAAGCCGATCGTTCCTGATGAACTCTTAAATCGGGTCTGCAATCGCCTTAAGCGCAGTCGCTTACTCCGCAATCAGGCCCAGACAGATGCCCTGACGGGCGTTGCCAACCGTCAGCAGGCCACCCAGGCCATGAACCAGCTTCTACGTTTGGCGGCCCATTCCCAGCAACCCGTCTGCCTGACGGTCCTGGATCTGGATTATTTTAAGCAGGTAAATGACCAGTACGGGCACATCCAGGGCGATCGGGTGTTGCGTCAGTTTGGGCAATTCTTGAAACGCAAGTTTCGCCTGGGGGATGTGGTGGCTCGCTGGGGGGGGGAAGAATTTGTCCTGGGACTGTATGGGATGACGCGCTCCGATGGCGTTGAGCGGGTCGCTGAAGTTCTGGAAGAGTGGCGATCGATCAGGGCAGAGACTTGCAATGAGGCATCCACGACATCCGATGAATGTTTGGGATTGGCAACCTTCAGTGCTGGCATAGCCCAGTACCCGATCGATGGCATTAATCTACAACTCCTCTATCGCTCTGCTGATGCAGCCCTCTATCGAGCTAAAATTGCTGGCAGAGATCGGGTGCTGGCGGCTGACTGGCAACCCCTCACGGTCACCTACCCGCTCCAGGCAGATGTCTTGTTTGTCCATCCTCCGGATGAGTTTTCTAGTTCTATCCAGAGGGCTCTGGAAACCAGAGGATATCACGTCCACTATCTGGAAAGCTCAAAGGAAGCCGTTGCCTTGCTTAAGAGAAGAGACCCAAAGGTGACAACGCGAGTGCTACTCCTGGCGAGTTATCTGTCTGATATGGAAGGGCTGGAGGTATTGAAACAACTGGGAAGCAGAATCGTGCGGCGGATTCGCACAATTCTGCTTTTAGATCAGGCAGAAACTGCAGAGAAAATTAGAGACCTGGGGGCCTATGACTATTTGTTGGTCCCTTGCAGCCCCCTAATTGTGATGCGATGTTTGAGACAGGCGATGAAAGCCTAGGAACTAGAACGGCCAACCTAAAAATTTTAAAGAATTTACCAGCCTTTTTGGGCCTGAGCCTCCACATAGGAGGCCACATCTGCGATCTGGTCATCATTGAGCCGACCTCCAAAGGCAGGCATCGCATTCCTGCCATTTTTGATCTGGTACTGGATTGCAGCTAGATGATCTTGACCGTAATTCAGCAAATACTTTTCCAGAGCAGCCTGCTTCAAAGTCTTATCAGCCATGATGACGTTGTTTCCACCCATGTGGCAGGCTGAACAATTGGCACTAAAGATTTTCGCACCTGCAACCCGATCAGGAGTCAGGACATTAGCAGACACGGATGAAGCAAAATTAAGGGTAAGTGTGGCAACTAACAGGAAGAAACAAACAAACTTTTTAAACACAATTTCTCTCTTAACGCTCACGGGCATAAACCTGAATTTTTATTCCCAGATGGTTCCAAAGGCTGGGCCATCTGGGAACAGGAATCTGTAATCACAGAGAGATGGTTCAGACAAAACTATTTTATTCCACAACAATTTTGCCAACCATTCCAGCACCCCGGTGAGGGGCACAAAAATAGTTGTATTCGCCAGCAGGCATGTCTGCAGCAAAGGTCACTTCTGTGGTTTCGCCGGAGTTCATCATTAATTTTGCGTGGGACAGGCTACTCAGAAACTGAGCTGCATCTGCAGGCGCTTTCTTATCGTCGAAGATGATGTTGTGGGGAGGGAGTTTATTGTTCAGCCATTGAACCGTGTCTCCTTTCTTAATGTTGAGGATAGGGGGTTCAAAAGCCAGCATGCCGTTGTCTGCGCCCATTTTAACGGTGTAGGTTGCAGCATTTGAAGGGGCTGTCAGCATCAGAAAAGAGACGACAGCGAGCAGGCCCACTAGCAAGCTAGACCTGACGTGATGCCAGATAGAGACTAAGAGGTTCATAACCTTCTCCAGGATTGGACTTCCACATGAAATTATAGGACAAATCCATTTCCGTAAATTTTTATATAATGCTTTACCTGGCCAGGAATTTAAGTTGACGCTTCAACCCCAGAAATTCTGTGGTGGATGGGGTGTATCATGGATATTTTGGGCAATTACTGTTTAGAGTGGTACGAGAGGAATGCTCCGTGACAGATACTAATTTAGATCTCCTGAACAAAACAGATCCGGCTATAGCTGACCTGTTACAGCGAGAGCTGCAACGCCAACGGGATCACCTGGAGCTGATTGCCAGCGAAAACTTCACTTCCGCATCTGTCCTGGCAGCTCAAGGATCTGTTCTGACCAACAAATACGCGGAGGGATTGCCTCAAAAGCGTTACTACGGTGGTTGTGAGTTCATCGACAGTGTTGAGCAACTGGCGATCGATCGGGCCAAGCAACTCTTCAATGCGGCCCATGCCAATGTTCAACCCCATTCAGGGGCTCAGGCCAATTTTGCCGTATTCCTGGCCCTGCTCGAACCCGGAGACAGTATCATGGGGATGGATCTCTCCCATGGTGGCCACCTGACCCATGGATCCCCTGTCAATGTCTCTGGCAAATGGTTTAAGGTTCACCATTACGGGGTTAGTCGCGAGACCGAGCAACTGGACTACGATCAGGTTCGAGATCTGGCTTTAGAGCATCGGCCCAGGCTGATCATCTGCGGCTACTCCGCCTATTCCCGCATCATTGATTTTGAAAAATTTCGGGCGATCGCCGATGAGGTTGGGGCTTTCCTGCTAGCCGATATTGCTCACATTGCCGGTTTAGTGGCAACTGGGCATCACCCTAGCCCAATTCCCTTTTGTGATGTGGTCACCACAACCACCCACAAGACCCTGCGCGGCCCCAGAGGAGGCTTGATCCTGACCCGTGATCCGGAATTGGGCAAGAAACTGGACAAAGCTGTTTTCCCTGGCACTCAGGGGGGGCCACTGGAGCATGTGATCGCAGGCAAGGCGGTTGCTTTTGGAGAGGCGCTGAAACCAGAGTTCAAGACCTATTCCGGGCAGGTGATTGCCAATGCCCGATCGATGGCCACTCAACTGCAACAACGGGGGTTCAAGCTGGTTTCTGATGGCACTGATAACCATCTCATCCTGGTTGATCTGCGTTGTATTGGCATGACGGGTAAGGTAGCTGATCAACTAGTGAGCCAGGTTAACATCACGGCCAATAAGAACACGGTTCCTTTTGATCCAGAATCTCCTTTTGTCACCAGTGGCTTACGTCTGGGTTCTCCAGCCATGACCACGCGGGGTATGGGAGAAGCGGAGTTTACTGAGATTGGGGATATCATTGCAGATCGCTTGTTACATCCTGCAGATGATGCGATCGTTCAATCGTGTCAGCAACGGGTTGCAGCCCTGTGTTCCCAGTTCCCACTCTATCCCCATCTGGGATCCCTAGCACCGGCTCTGGTTTAATTCACAAGAATTTGTTTAGATTTGTGTGGCATTCGTCAGAAACTTGTAGTAGACTCTGCCTGAATGTATTTTTTGGCTTCTACTGGGTTTCAGATGCAGATGCCTCATCAGTTTTATCCCTATCATCTGGCTGCTTTTGTCATAGCAGCCCTGGTTGTTCTCGCAACCACACCTGCCATTGAGCGACTTGGCCACAAGGTCGGCTGCGTCGATCTTCCAGGGGAAAGAAAGGTGCATAAGCGCCCGATGGTTCGCATGGGAGGGGTGGCCATCTTTGCCGGAACCCTGGTTGCCTTACTCCTAGTCTGGTGGACTGGTGGCTTCGGTATTTTGCCTGCAGACAAGTCGGATGAGGTTTGGGGTGTCACAGTTTGTGGGCTCGCCTTCTTCTTAATTGGGTTGGCTGATGATCTGTTCAGCCTCTCCGCTTTTTTCCGTCTCTTCATGCAAATTATCGTGGCCTGCGTCGCTTGGCAAATGGGGGTACAGATTGAGTTCCTCACCATTCCGGCTGTGGGTCTAGTGCCCCTACCCGACCCAGTCAGTCTCCCAATTACCGTCCTCTGGTTGGTCGGTATTGCTAATGCCATCAACATGATTGACGGCCTGGATGGTCTAGCGGCTGGTGTTTCTGGGATTGCTGCGGTGGTGATGATGATCACCAGTTTATTCATGCATCAACCCGCAGCTGCCCTCATTGCAGCCTGTCTGGCCGGGGCCTCGATCGGGTTTCTCCGCTATAACTTCAATCCAGCTCAAATCTTCATGGGAGATGGAGGAGCCTATTTCATGGGCTTTACCCTGGCTGGAATTGGGATTATCGGTCTAGTAAAAAGCGTTACCACTGCTGCGGTGCTTTTGCCTTACCTGATTCTGGCAGTGCCGATTCTGGATATCTCTGCCGTCGTGCTTGATCGACTGCGCCGGGGGAAATCTCCTTTCACCGCTGATAAACGTCATCTGCATCATCGGCTGCTGCAGGCTGGTCTTTCTCAGCGATTAATTGTTCTGTTTATTTATTCTTTGGCTTTGTGGGTGGGTAGTCTGGCCCTGATGTTCTCCGGTGTTCCCCAAGGCGTGGTTTACCTGGTAGGTGCGACCCTGTTCCTGACCTACACGACCTGGCAGGTGAAAAAGCATGCCCGCCCTCGCACCAGTGGTGAGTAGGATATTAGAATATGGCAGAACCCGGAGCAGAGATCCTTTGTGTGGGTACGGAATTGCTACTGGGAGACATTCAAAATACGAATGCCCGGTTTCTAGCTCAGCAGTTGGCTCAGTTGGGAATTCCCCACTACTTTCAAACGGTTGTCGGAGATAACCGGGAGCGACTGAAACAGGCGATCGCGATCGCAGCGGAGCGCTCATCCCTGCTTCTCTTCACAGGAGGGCTTGGCCCCACACCAGATGACCTGACCACAGAAACCATTGCCGAATCCTTTGGCGTTCCTTTAGTGGAGCGACCCGAAGTGGTGGATGATATTGCAGCAAAGTTTGCCCTGCGGGGGCGACAGATGTCTCCCAGCAATCGTAAACAGGCTCTCCTACCACTGGGGGCTGATATCCTCCCCAATCCCTCTGGCACAGCACCAGGCATTATCTGGCAGCCCCAACCTGGCCTTATCCTGCTAACCTTTCCAGGTGTACCTTCAGAAATGCAGTTGATGTGGCAGGAAACGGCCATCCCCTTTTTACAACGTCAGGGATGGGGACGGGAAATTATTTACAGCCGTACTCTGCGTTTCTGGGGAATTGCCGAATCCACGCTGGCTGAAAAGGTAGCGTCCTTCTTAGATCAGCATAATCCTACCGTCGCGCCTTATGCTAACCACGGAGAGGTCAAATTGCGGATTTCGGCACGGGCGGCCTCAGAAGTAGCAGCCCGTGCCCTGATCGAACCTGTGGAGCAACAGCTTCGCCAGATTGCTGGGTTAGATTGTTATGGTGCTGATGAGGATTCCCTGGCTTCAGTTGTGGGAGGATTGCTCCGGAGCAGCCAGACCACGCTTGGAGTGGCGGAGTCTTGTACTGGTGGTGGGCTGGGAGAACTCCTGACAGCCATACCGGGTAGTTCTGCTTATTTTCTGGGTGGAGTAATTGCCTATGACAACCAGGTTAAGGTGCGCTTACTGAATGTTGCAGCGGATCTATTGGCTCAACAGGGTGCCGTCAGTGGCATTGTGGCTGAACAGATGGCCCAGGGAATTCGATCTCAACTGGGTACAACCTGGGGTCTGAGCATTACCGGCATCGCGGGGCCTGATGGAGGTTCTGATGTTAAACCAGTTGGCCTGGTCTATGTGGGCCTGGCTGGCCCCTATGGCGTTGAGAGCTTTGAGCATCGTTTCGGCCTGGGCCGCAGTCGGGAATGGATTCGGCGAGCCAGTGCCTGCAGTGCTCTGGATCATTTGCGGCGGAAGTTATTATTCGCTTAGCGACGGAATGTGTCTTCCCAGCCTTCGTTGTAGGCAGGAGCGACCTTAGCGATCAGAATTTTCTGTAGTCTGGATTCCAGCTCAACCTGGGCGACAAATCGGTTAAATTCTTGGGCGACGTTCTTACGTTGCTCTAGGGTTAAGCGATCGTACCAGAGCCAGAATAGGTCTCTAGAGCTGATAGTGTCGGGAACCGTAGGCATATCTTTCTCCGTTTCGGATCTCATCTTGGTGTCTATACTTTGGAGATTAGCCTGCAATAGTGAAAAACCAGTGAAAGCAAATGGTAGTTTCTGCTACTGTTCCAGCCTGACTGCCCTCGGAGAACTGCAGAGCAGGCACCAGTTAAGGATCGTGGATTTAATAACTCCGAAATTTTCAGCCCTCACCCCCAACCCCCAACCCCTCCCCCTCTCCCGCTGGGAGAGGGGGCAGGGGGGTGAGGGCAATCAGGAGTTTATCGGTGTTATTTAATTCTCATTCCTAAGCTGAAAAATCATTTTGAATCGGGAGAACGGTATGCTTCTACTACCATGGATAAAGTCCGCTTCTAAGGTTGTCTAAATCTGTGCCTGATATTCCCTTTACTGCTGAGAAATTGCTGTTCCAGGTGGCGATGCCTAATCTGGATGCAACTCCAATTATCTTTGCCTTTCCTAACGAGTACAGTGTGGGGATTACCAGTCTGGGATATCAGGTCATTTGGGCGATGCTGGCTCGTCGATCGGATCTCCAGGTCAGTCGATTATTCACCGATTGCCACGAACCCTTACCAGCTCAGCCTGCACTGGTGGGTTTTTCTCTATCCTGGGAACTGGATTATGTTCACGTTCTGAATCTACTGGAGCAACTGCAAATTCCCCTCTGGGCAGCAGAACGTACCGCTGTCCATCCCCTGGTCTTTGGGGGTGGTCCGGTGCTCACAGCCAATCCAGAGCCCTTTGCTGACTTTTTTGATGCCATCCTGCTGGGAGATGGGGAAAATCTGATTGGTGAGTTTATCCATGCCGTTCAGGCGGGGCAGGGCACCGATCGCCGCACCCAACTGCAACAACTGGCCCAAGTACCAGGCGTTTATGTTCCTAGTCTGTATAAAGTCACTTACCACAGTCCAGATGGACCGATTCAATCCATTTGTCCAGTGATCGATGTTGTACCAGCCCAGGTGGAGAAACAGACCTACCGGGGAAATGTGCTCTCAGTCTCTACCGTCGTAACCGAGAAGGCAGCCTGGGAAAATATTTATATGGTGGAAGTGGTTCGGAGTTGTCCAGAAATGTGTCGCTTCTGTCTGGCCAGTTACCTGACCCTCCCCTTCCGCACGGCCAGTCTGGAAGAGTCTTTGATTCCAGCGAT
Organism: Leptolyngbya sp. 'hensonii'; assembly: GCF_001939115.1. Taxonomy (GTDB): domain Bacteria; phylum Cyanobacteriota; class Cyanobacteriia. The sequence continues at coordinate 142,553 of NZ_MQTZ01000011.1, forward strand.
CGAGCAGGGCTTGACCGTCACCGATCGACTGGGTCTGTTGGGGGCTTCTGTGACCCAGCATCCAGAGTTCTCCGAGCTACTGGACTATCTGGATCAGCCTCAGTTTGATGCTGTGCGCCTCAGCATTGCCTCAGTTCGGACCAATACCCTGACGGAAAAACTGGCCCGGAGCCTCGTCCGACATGGCACTAAATCAGCCACGATCGCAGTTGAAAGTGGCTCTGAGCGACTCCGTCAGATCATCAATAAAAAATTGCACCCTGACGAGATTCTTCGAGCAGCCATCAATGCCAAGGCCGGAGGGTTAAGCAATCTCAAGCTGTACGGCATGGTCGGTATACCGGGGGAAGATCCCAGCGATCTGGATCAGACAGTGACTCTGATCCAAGATTTGAAACGGGCAGCTCCAGGGCTACGCCTAACCCTAGGATGCAGCACTTTTGTTCCCAAAGCCCACACACCTTTTCAGTGGTTTGGCGTCAATCCCCAGGCAGAGAAACGGCTGCAGCGTCTACAAAAGCAACTTCGGCCTTTGGGGGTTGACTTTCGGCCAGAGAGCTATAACTGGTCTGTGATTCAGGCTTTACTCTCCAGGGGCGATCGGCGGATCTCCCGGCTATTGGAACGGACCCGCCACTATGGGGATTCTTTGGGAAGTTATCGCCGTGCGGCCAAGGAACTACGGGGCCAGTTACCAGAGCTGGCATTCTATATTTACGAACCATGGCCCCAGGAACAGGTGCTGCCCTGGAGCCATTTACGAGGACCCTTATCCCAGGCCACCCTGGAAAAACATCTGGCTATAGCTATGGCTTAAGGCTACTACTGGTCAGTCAATGATTGATTGACGGGGATAGTCGGTGTCATGCAGATTGGGTGGAGCATTAGCGAAACCCCCGCTTAGGGGCGCAGCCCCCAAACTCCCATGTTGCAAAATTTAGTATTTGCAACCCTAGGTTTTACTTTGGGTTTTGCTGAATGCAAATATGAATTACCCTCATCCCCAACCCTTCTCCCGCAGGAGAAGGGAGCTAAAACTCTTGTTCCCTCTCCTTTGGGAGAGGGCTGCATAAGGCTCAAGCACGAAAATCATACTTCTATTCAGCAACGCCTTACTTTGCTCTACAGCAACACGCGATCGGGATCAGGTCTGCCCGTTAGCAGGATATGTCGGGATGCAACCCATCCCCCTTGGGGTAATCTGACCCAATCCGGTTCCGTTTCGTCGATGGCTACTTTTACGATCGTGCCTCGTTCTAAATGGCCAATCACCGAGTAGTTTGTACCAGGGCCGGAACGAATTCGTAGCCGACCACTCTGGGTGATAACCTGGGCCATCTGCCATCTGCCTTCTGGCTGGGCGCGTCTGATTGGCGGATCTGATTCTGGCAAGGATTCGCCAAGGTCAGGGGACAAATTTTCTGGCTGTACTGGTGCAAATCCGGGTCTGCGATCGTAAGCTCCATCGAAAGATGCTGTATACCGCTCAGTTGAACGCTTTTCAATCAGAAATTCAGCACGTCCCGATAGGTTATCTCTCCCGCTCATCCCATTGCTGCAGGGTGCTGCGCCAGGGAAATCCCTCTCCCGGTTTAAAGGACAATCCTGATTGGATGGGAGATTGGAGGTTGGATGCTCAAGATTACCCAATCCCAGGGCATGGGCTGTCTCGGAATTAATGTTGCCATCTTGGGGCAACCCCTGGACTCTCTGAAACCGCAGGACTGCTGCTTCTGTTTGGGGGCCGAAGATGCCATCAATCTCTCCTGGATTGAAGCCCAAATGAACCAGTGCCTGCTGAACTTGCCTCACGGTTGGGCTACGATCGCCATATCTCACAGTTGCTTTTGCCTGTGATAAGGGATTGAGCAAAACAGTCAGAGCCGCAGCAATCGCCCACACCCGATGCCTCTGGGAGGAAGTAGCAGGAATGTCAGGTGATAGGGATGAACTCTCATAAAGAATATGGGAGTGGATATAGGCCAGGGTTTCCATCGAATGTGTTCTCCATAGAATGGATGCAAGATCAATGCAAAAAATTTACTTTTCATTTCACAGATTTTTCACAATTCATACCCTTACAGGATGATATAAATTGCAAAACAAATTGATGGAAATGAAGTTTTTATTCAAAGCAACAAAAATGATTTTGCAAGCATATTCAATGCAAACAGTAGAATGTCTGCAAAATCATAAATATTTCTGTTGTTCCTGAGTTCAACTTGTAACGCCTGCGGAAAGAGATAACCGTCTTCCTCTGATACGAATTCCACAACTAGAGTCAAATTCCTACGATCGACTACGCGCACCGTGGTGCCCGGAGTTAAAACAGTATTTTGCCTACAGAGTGCTGGCCACAAAGAACTTTGGAATCTGATCCGTCCTGGAATACCTGGTTGGATTGTTTCGTCTACGATCGCCCTTTGCTCAAAAAAGTCACCCTGGTTCCCAGGGGAGAGGAGTGGCGAAAGATTGTCTGTCACTAGTAGGGCATGCTTAAAGCCTGTCATGCCTGCCTCCTGTATTGATTGACCTTCAGATTGAATCCGTCTCAACTTGCATGTCCATATCAGAACCATGAATATAAAATAGCGCATTTGTGACTAATGCCGCAAATGTGATTCATGGGTGTCACAAATATTTAAAATAGTGGTCGCTGGATGGGAACAGGGTGCAGGGCTCCACCCCTGTGCGCCCGAATTAGGCGCGCTGAACCACGAACCCTCCACCGCACCCTGCGCTCTACCCCTGTGCGCCCGAATTAGGTGACGGCTACTAATCACCACGACTGTTGCCCTGTGCTCCAGGAAAGAAGACAGGCGCGCAGAGTGGCATTCCACTTTGGAAGGGTCTGGAGTCACTGGCTAGGCGGTGTTGAAGGGAGTGCTACTGCTCCCTGATTTTTTTGCAGCCGCTGTCTCTACAGCAAACTGTCAGTCAATCAGGTTACCCGCTTTTCTATTTCTGCCCGAGGTAGGAGCAGGGTATCCTCAAGCTCTTGCCGGACACCCATTTCCACATAACAATGACTCCGCAGACATTCAACCAATAATTTGTTGGCTTCATAGTACTGTTGCAACTGAGCTTGTTGGGTGTCACTAAACTGCCAGTCTCTACCTACATAGTTACGCTGTTTAATCACAAGATGCCGGAATTGCTCAAGCCAGAGTTGGCCATTGTTCTGCCACCACCGCTTGAGTTTTCCTTGCTCCCGATCGCTCTCCGGCAGTTGTGCGCTGAGTTCTTGCAGCGATTGCTGAAATTCAGAAAGAATTTTGTATTCCTCCTTCCATATCCTTTCCCGATCGAGAGCCCGTTCGCGTTTTTCGTGAGACGTGAGGGCTCTAGGATAGTCGTATAGACTTGGAGTGAGATTGCCATCAAGATTAACGAGCCGACGATTGACCAGCTTAAGGATATTCTCAAGGGCGCGGGTGAGCGCCCGCGATCGGGTAAAGGTTGCCTGCTCCAGAGTGCAGTCTCGAGCTAGCTTGATGACACAAATGACATTGAAGTCCAATTCAAAATCAAAAATCAGGGTATGGGCCAGGTTGTTATCAATGGCACGACCCAAATCATAGGTATGAATCCGGGAGTTATCCAGGTTGATCGTAAAGACAAGGGCAAAGTAAAAAGCTCGAATGGCAGCAGGCTTATAGGACACTTCCGGAGAACGACGCTTGTAGTCATCCATTGGATAAAGGATATCAATTTTGTCGCAAATGTGACGAGATTCGTGATTAACCCAAGTCAAAAAGTTCTGTAGGTGTTCATCCTTTGCCAATACTTGGTCAATCTGGTGTTTCATCAAGGTCAAAAGTTGACCTGCGTTCGATAGCATTTCGATCGTCAACAAAAAGATTTCTCGCCAGCGCTGATTTGTTACATGAGGGACTAAAGCATTGGATAGGGTATCAATTGTTGAGTTGGAAACAATTCTCTTAGCTGTCAAATATTCCTGAAATGTTTGATGGGAGAAGGAGTAAATACCTTGCGCCCGCGTCACTAATAAGCCATGCTGGGCTTCAATCGACTGCAAAATTGCTTCACTATCATGTTTTAATCTTTCCGGATCATTATTAATATTAGAAAGATTGCAGATATAGTCTCTTATATGTTTTTCAAGGACTTTCTGTGGGAAGAAGTATTCATTCCGTTCGAACGTTACTAAAGCAATATGACTGAGCAGATCTTCCTTGCGATGAAGGGAGAGTTTTTTGTATGTTTGGTAGCGTTCAATATTACGGGCGGCATCCCATTGCTTGAGCAAGACATCCAACCCCTGTTGATAAAGTTCCGACCGGTTAACAGGAAAATCTCCTGCATCTTGAAATACCAGACAGAGCAAAGTCAGTAGCAGAGGACAGGTTGCCAGCTCTTTGATCGGCTTATTCTTTCTCAGCTTTTGCATGAAAAGTTTCATTTTGGCTGGGTCTTTAACCTGAAACCACTTTTCAGAAAAGTTTTTGATTTGCAGTTCATCAAAATCAGCCACTTCAACTTCAGTAAACTGCTGGAAGTTATAGTCTGATGCGGCGATCCGGCAGGTCATAACAAAGGTACTTCTGTGAAATCGAGCCGCAAATCTGCGAATCTCCTCCAGCACCCAGTCCTGGGATGCTTCACTGACTTCGTCTAGCCCATCTAACAGAACTAGAGCCCGTCCTGCGCTTAAGATCTGTTCTGCGACTAACAGATCTTGAATCCCACAGTCCAGAAAATATTCTGTGATGTAAGTCAGGAGCGATCGTCGCCCTTCAAATGCGGCAAAATATCGGAGGGTAAGCAGGATTGGAACTTGATGTTCTTGCAACTGACCCAGGTTGCATTTCGTCGCGATCCAGTGCAGAAAAGTTGTCTTCCCGGCTCCTGGCTTGCCCCAAATCATCAGCTTGTCATAGCGCTCTAATACGGCTTCTCCCGACACCTGTTTTTCCTGAATACTGGCCAGCCCAATGCGATCGAAGTTCTCCAGATTCTGCAGCTCAGAAATCGATGCATACTTGCTTCGGGTCACTTTTTCCAGAATATTAACATTGATGTAAATGCTCTCCAGGTTGATCGGCGTATTCATGCCCAGGACCTTGATACTGCCGCATTCCTTGTGAATACTCCCTCGTAGCCGTTCCCGCACCATCTGCACCAGACTGTCCAGATCAAAATTCTTGACTAATACAGCCGTTCCTGATTCCAGTTCGGCAACCTCTTCCCATTTGATACTGAGTTCACTGCAGATTGTCTTGAAGGTCTGCTTATCAACGGGCCGTCCTGCCAAAAAGTTGTGCAGTGTCTGACGGCTACATCCAACTCTTACTATCAGATCTTTTTGGGTTAATCCCTGGTTTTCAAAGGCTGCTCTAACCTGCTGAAGTCCTGTTACCGATGCTCTGAATGACCTTGCCATGCACCCACCGAAACTTTTATACAAGTCCTACTTAAGTTTTACATAAGCCCGATCGTTGTCAGACCACAGTTTAGAATTTTTCATGGATAGTAGAAAAGTAAAGTTCAGCACATTTAGAACAAGCAAAGTTCAACAAGAGTAACCGCTGCCATTGAAAAGTCTTCAACCCAAACTTTAATCAGGAGCTGACTTTGTCCGATTACGACTCCTAACCCACATCTCACTCTGGGCCTATCCCAGACAAAATGAATGGGCGATCGTGCCATCCAGTCACAAGCAATGCAACGTAATTATTGGACTGAAATCCTGAGTTATTGATAGATAACTCAACCTCCAAGTAGCTCAGTGTAATTAAGTAGAAGACAGCTTCGGGGTGGAGGGGGCGATCTCCTTCTCCCTGCAGAGCTCCCCATCCCCTCCCTGTTTGGATATAGCGTTGCTATGCCCCAATCCAGATAACTCAGTCTCAATCCATTTCGTAATCCCCATCCGTGATTTCCTGAAGCATGAATCGGCATGGAAGCGCAGTGGGGCCATCGCTTCTTTTCTACTGCAGTGACCAATTAGCCTCAACGGAGCAACTAATCATGATACGTCTTGTCCTCTGGGTAGGTCTCCTATCCAGAACCCTGGTGCCTGCCAGCTTTGATTTGACAAATTTTGACTCCAATTATGCCCTTCAGACTTACAGGTTGCAGATCGATCGAATACTGGTAAGCAGGCAGCAGTATAGCTGGATGCAAGCAGGTCCGATCGTTCCCCCTGCCGGAAAAAGTTTAAAGAAAGCGGGTCCGATCGTTCCTCCCGCTTAAATTGGGTACAGGGGTCTTCCATGCTGCTGAGCAGTATGGCAAGGCAGCCTCCTCCCTATGGATCAGAAGCACAATCCTCCTATGGGGAAGACTTCAGGTGGGCATGGGCTTCCGATTGCCACAGATCCAACTCGGGAAAGCGATAGGCCATGGAAAGATTGTCTCCAAGCTCACGACAATTTTTCCATGATGCGATCGCGGCCTGATAATTGCCTTGAGCAGTATGAACTTTTGCCAGTAAGCAATGGGCGTCGGGCCGGTTACCGTCTAACTCAATCGCCTTGAGCAGATATTTTCCTGCTTCCAGGTAATTCCCTTTGTATAGATATGCCCAACCAAGATTCTTGTGCAGCGCTGATCTCACAGCACGGTCTCCCAGGTGCGCTAAGCGAGGCAAAATTTGTTCTAAGCGAGGCAGAATCAGGTCAATAGCTTGATCTTCCTCACCCTGAAGAATGTGTAACCGGGCCAGATTGTTGATCGCTGCATATACGGCATGTTCTTCATCCTCCGGGACATTGGTCTGGCTGGCCACAATTGTGTAATGCTGGCGGGCCTCTTCTTTATGACCCAGCTTTTCGTAGGCTGACCCTAAGTTGAAATGGGCACTGGGCAGTTCCGGATTAAACTGAACCGCAAACTCCAAATAGAATGTTGCACTGCGAATGTCTCCATTCATATAGATCTGATGTCCCAGTTCATTCAGGACGTTCGCAAATTCTTTTTTCTGTTTTTGCGGAGAAGAATTTGCCAGCAATTGCTGTAACACAGTAGCAAGATCCTCCTTAGGTTGCTTCAGCACAAGCTGAATGAAACTGGCTTCGAAGAGACCTTTATTTTCTGAATTGACTGATCTTGGCAGCAAATCAGGCTGAGATTGACTTTCATTTAAGAGTTCTGGTTTATGCTGGGCCACCAGGGTCACGATCTCAGTTCGTCTCGATCGTCGTTCTCCCGTACCGTCACCCCCCAGTTCAAAATCCTGGCCAATTCGTTCGATGTACTTCCTGACCGTAGACTCTCCTATCCCTAAAGCCTGAGCAATTTCTGCATCAGTTTCTCCTTTAAGCATCCGGAGCAACACATCCCTGCGCCGGGGGGGCAGATTCTTAAAAGCTTGCTCAAATTCTGGGCATTTCATGTTCAGTCCTGAGGTTGACTTTCGATGGCTGATAATGTGCTATAGGTGTCTCTGACCTGATTGAGGGGTCCACAGGCCATGCTCCTACAGGCCCAAGCAACTGTTGAGGAAAATTACCTCTATGATTTTGGCTGATGTTTTCTGATTTTTACACAGATGTGACTTTCCTGATTGTTCTTTACTGGATTAAGTAGGACTGTCAGGGATATACTTTTCACCATGCATCCACACTCATCCGCTCTGACCCTCAGAATTCCAAGCTCCAAGATCAAAACCCGAACGATCGTCCTTTGAAAAATCCCCTCCTGGAAGAAATGGCCCGCAGGGTCAGGACTGGATTACCAGCATTTCATTTCCGCCTTTCTGGAGTTCATAAGCCACCTTGACCGTGGTGACGCTGTAACCCCTCTCCTCCAAAGCCCGCAGCACAAATTCCAAATGGGGCGATCGTTGCATCATCAGCGTCACCAGTGGGAAGATGCGAACTTCTCGACTCACCCGCAACATTGCCTGCACGGAATCGAGGTGAAATGCTGCGTCATAGTGATCTGAATACAAGAACAGAAAATGGGAGCATAGGGCCAGGTCAAAGCTCTGGTCAGGGAAGGGGAGTTCTGGTAAGGCAGCAACCTGATACCGACCAGCCTGTTGGCCCCGATCGTAGTCTGCGATAAAGGTCTGGATAGTTTGTATCCGGCTCTGGCGCAATGCCTCTGGGGAAGCATGATAACTCCAGACCCAATCCTCTGGGCTGGCTTTCACCTGGGCGATGATGTCATCGACAACTGCATGGAATTGCTGCAGGATTTCTGGCCCCTGAAATTGATAGATGGGGTCGATCGACGTGACATGGCCCCCCATAGTTGTGACTTCGGCATTAAAACTGGCAGGACCATCCCCAACTCCCAGAATGCGTTGCGTCAAATCGGTAGCCGAGAGATTGAACATTTTCTTGTATTCATCCAGCGATCGACCAAAAGGGACCACTTGCTCCAACTTCATCGCCATAAGCACTTCAGAGAAACTTAGATTCTATCTAAGGAATGAGAATTAAATAAAGTGTCAAACTCCTGATTGCCCTCACCCCCTTGCCCCCTCTCCCGGCGGGAGAGGGGGAGGGGTTGGGGGTTGGGGGTGAGGGCTGAAGAAATCCAGGTTATTTAATTCTCATTCCTAAGCAGACCTCCAACCTGTTGAAAAAGTCGGAGGTCTGGGCAATCAGAGGTCCGACTTCTTCAACCCTCGACATTTTTTCGGGGAACAGGGAACATTGACCAGAATAACTCGTCATCATCTTCGTGACTCAACTCTAGCCGAGTCATCAACAGGGAACACACGACTGGCCGACAGCAACCTTTTGGGAACTGTCGGTTTTTTCTGATCCGTTGTCAAAACTATCTAAGCAGGAAACATCAATCAGGATTAATCCCCATCTATATTTTCAGTTTGAGTTAACTAAATTCCGTGATAATCACGACAAATAAGACTATCGCTGAACAATTTGCAGCAATCTTACGGTAGGTTTTTGGGGGGTTCTTAACCTAACCTAGAAGTGCCGAAATTGTGGTGATTTGTAGCAATTAAGCTCGTTATAGACCTTTTTCCTGCCACATCGAACCGGATTGCCTTGTCGTAGCTTGCCTTTCGCATGTATAGTTCTACTTCAGTCAGGAACACCTATCGCACCGTAAACTCTACACTTGAGAGGTAGTTTACTGTTCCTGAACGATTAACCCGCCATCAGGTCTTTGCAGCCTAACCTGGTTTTCCACGCTTTCAGAGTAGATTCATCCTGTTCTCACGTAGAGAATTGCCATGCCTGCCTACGACGATTCTCCCCTGACCACTTCCACCATCCAAGACCCATTTTCGCTCTACTCTCAGCATATTGCGGGAGCAGCCATCTTTGATTTGAATGGCTTGCCCAAAGAATATTTTACAACCCTTGAAAATGGCAATATGGGTTGGGTCCAAACTATTTTTCAGGCTCTGGGCTTAAGACTGCTCCTGACCTCATCCTTGCAATTGGAGGGGTTCCACCATGCAGTAATTCATGGTGAGGGATACAATGCTTTGGTGGTGAAGCAGAATAGCTTTTACTTGGCTTTACTGGTCCAGCAAACCTACCCTTCAATCATCACCGACTCTTTCATTGAGTGGCTACAGGGGTTTGAGCCTGATCTCCTGAAAAGTCATCCCCGCTTCCGGAGTATTTAGGCTGGAATTACACTTCATCCCTGGGTTCACCGGTCAAACCGGGTGAGGATTCGTACAGGGCATCCAGTTGTTCACGGGCGTCTTCAACGGTCATCGATCGCATCACCAACAGCGGCTCGTTGATCACGTTGCCCGTATCATCCAAAAATTCAGGGTGGGGAACAGAGCGAGTTTTAACATGACGGGGACGAAAGCCATCGTTGGAATTATCGCGCTGCGACTCCAGACCGAGGGTGACAAGACTGCGAATTAAATTTGCGATCGCCAGCAAGGCAATGACCGTGAAAGCCAGAATATAAATTAGATGTAACATACATGGTCCCCTTACATTTTTCTATTCGGGAGGGTCTTCTGAACGAAATCGGATGGCTACTTGCCAGCATTCAGTCACCAGTTGATGCCAGGGGATTAAGACTCCAGTCTCTACCCCCACCTGACCTTCTGTTGCCTGCATCAGCATCTGAATAGTATGAACTTCCTGCTGGGCCTGCTTAACCCGGGATAGTAAGTCGCGTTGCTTTTCAGAACCGAGAAACTGAATCTCATGGGCTTCCAGAAGCTTTTGAGATCGCTCGAACCAATACTGGAAATCCTCCAATAGCGGGACGAGAACTGCCTTGAGTAGATCTGACTCCGAAGAATGAAAATTAAGCATCTATATAAGTAGGATCATTAACATACTAATAATCTTAGCGTCATTTACTTTTTGTAATATTTCGTTAAGTAAGTTTTTGTCATTGATCATGAGTCATTTGATGGGTTGGGTACCCGTAAACTTATCACCAATGACCAATGACCAATGACTAGCCCGCAATCGCTACAATTGGAAGTCAGAATCTGTACTCTAAGTCATCCATGTCAGCTCCAGAATCATCTCCAGAAAAAATTTATCTGCCCCGGACCAGTGAATCTGAAACCCTGAAGAAGATTCGCCATACAACGTCCCATGTGATGGCGATGGCAGTGCAGAAGCTCTTTCCGAAGGCCCAGGTGACAATCGGTCCCTGGATTGAATCGGGCTTCTATTATGATTTCGACAGTCCCGAACCGTTTGCTGAAAAGGATCTGAAGGCGATCAAAAAGGAGATGACCAAGATCATCAACCGCAAGCTGCCGGTGATCCGGGAAGAGGTGACGCGGGAAGAGGCCGAGCGCCGGATTAAGGCGATCAATGAGCCCTACAAACTGGAAATCCTGGCAGGTTTGCAGGAGCCGATCACGATCTACCATCTGGGGGACCAGTGGTGGGATCTGTGCGCTGGTCCCCATGTGGAAAATACGGCAGCGTTGAATCCGGATGCGATCGAACTGGAGAGCGTGGCCGGGGCTTATTGGCGGGGCGATGAAAATCGGGCTCAGCTCCAGCGCATCTATGGCACGGCCTGGGAAACCCCGGAGCAACTGGCGGAGTACAAGCGTCGGCGGGAGGAAGCCCTGCGCCGGGACCACCGAAAATTGGGCAAGGAGTTGGGGCTGTTCGTCTTCTCAGATCAGGTGGGGCCGGGGCTGCCGATGTGGACCCCCAAGGGCACGGTGTTGCGCTCCACCCTGGAGGAATTTTTGAAGAAGGAACAGGTCGATCGGGGCTATCTGCCAGTTGTGACGCCCCATATTGGGCGCGTGGACCTGTTCAAGGCATCTGGTCACTGGCAGAAGTACAAAGATGACCTCTTCCCCATGATGGGCAAAAACGAGGATGAGGGCTTTGTGCTGAAGGCGATGAACTGCCCCTTCCATGTGCAGATTTACAAGTCGTCCCTGCGCTCCTATCGGGAGTTGCCCCTGCGACTGGCCGAGTTTGGCACGGTGTATCGCTATGAGCAGTCGGGGGAGCTGGGGGGGCTGACGCGGGTGCGAGGCTTTACCCAGGATGATGCCCACCTGTTCGTCACCCCGGAGCAACTGGATGAGGAGTTCCTGCGGGTGGTGGATCTGATTCAGTCCGTACTGCGTTCCCTGCGCTTGGACAAGTCTTTCAAGGCCCGTCTCAGCTTCCGCGATCCAGAATCGGACAAGTACATTGGCTCTGATGACGCCTGGGAGAAATCTCAGGGAGCGATTCAGCGAGCGGTGGAAACCCTGGGAATGAACTACTTCATGGGCATCGGTGAGGCCGCTTTCTACGGTCCCAAACTGGATTTCATTATCCAGGATGCCCTGGAACGGGAGTGGCAACTGGGTACGGTGCAGGTAGATTACAACCTGCCGGAGCGGTTTGACCTGGAATATGTGGCAGCAGACGGTACTCGCCAGCGTCCGGTGATGATTCACCGGGCTCCCTTCGGTTCTCTGGAGCGACTGATCGGCATCCTAATCGAGGAATATGCTGGGGACTTCCCCCTCTGGCTGGCTCCCGTACAGGTGCGTCTGTTGCCGGTGAGTGATGGGATGTTACCCTATGCCTATGAAGTGGCGGCCCAGATGCGGCTCTTGGGGATTCGGGCAGAGGTGGCGGACGGGAACGATCGCCTGGGCAAAATGATCCGTGAGGCCGAGAAGGAGAAGATTCCAGTAATGGCGATCGTGGGGGCAAAGGAAGTGGAATCCCAGTCCCTCAGTATCCGCACCCGTGCTTCTGGGGAGTTGGGGGCGCTTCCGGTACCGGAGGTGCTAGGGAAGTTGCAGCAGGCCCTGGCCGATCGAGAGGATTTTTGAGATATCCACCCTGGCGCTAACCCACTCTGGCCCCTGTGGGCCATTGGCGCAGCGTATGGGATCATGCCCATCTCTCAAGCCAGTTAACGGGTTAGACAAAGGCTGAGCGTTGACCCAGTTGACTAAGGAATGAGAATTAAATAACACCGATAAACTCCTGATTGCCCTCACCCCCCTGCCCCCTCTCCCGCTGGGAGAGGGGGAGGGGTTGGGGGTTGGGGGTGAGGGCTGAAAATTTCGGAGTTATTAAATCCACGATCCTAAGCTGCTCATTGCCCTCGCACTGCCGCCTCAATCTCTGTCAAGATTTTCACTTGCGCCGGGTTGGTTTCCTCCTCCAGCAGGGCGGCAAGGGCATGAGCACAAATGTGGGCTTGGATTTGGCCTTTTTTCTCGGCGTCTATTGGTGCCATCGGGTAAAGGAGTCATCCTCCAAGTGTAGTGATAGCTTTCAATAAAATGGGCTGTCCCTTTAGCTGGATTGTCTGGCTTCAATCACCTGCTGAATTTTCGGATCAACCGTCGATAAAAAGTCATAGCCAGTCAGTTGCTCCAGACGATCGACCGTCGTGTAATATGTCCGCCAGTTCCGATTGCGAATGCCTTCAATGTTCGGCATATCCACCGCCATCACCCTTGTATTGGGCGTAATCCCCCGCAGCCCCGTTCCTGGTTCATCCAGGACCACGACAATTTTCCAGAGTCTGGCCGGAACCACGACTCGATTTTTGCCGATCGTGCTCCGCCGTCCTGCTGTGCCACTCACGATATACAGTTCCTGACCCCGCAGGGCCAGATAACGGCAATATTCCTCCAACTCACGCCAGGGTCCCTGATTATTATCGGGAGTCTGGGGCACAATATTCGTCATCAGAAATGTGGCAGAGTTATCCTCCGGACTGGCCGTGCGATCGCCTGACGGAATCATGTGGCCCCGATCGTACTCCCCATCCCGATAGTCAACCGGGGTCACCTTCTCCCAACCACCCGGCAGATCTGGATCAGGCCGAAAATTGTTGCGTCGATCGGTACTCCCCAGCCAGGAGCGGTTCAGTTGCCAGCTCACCCAATTAGGAATCTTGCGCCGATCGCTGTAGGACAATGCGTACTGGGATCTGACGATCAGATAGTTGTTCCCATTACCCAGATCAGGGGTTGCCCCGCTGGGGTTCCCCAACAGCAGATGCACCGAGGTCGGCGTTTGCACCACCATCCCACATCCCACCAACATTAGGGGCGCGATTAATCGCGCCCCATGGATTAACCACGCCCTATAGGTCAATCTCACTCTATGGATCAATCGTCCCAGATCACGTCCGATCACGTTTCCACGATCCTCGTTGCAAGTCCTGCAATATCATTCGCGATCTGACCCAGGATGTAAACCTCGATCGTCACCCGCCCCACCCGATACACCCGCACATCCTGCAAGAACACCTGTAGCACCCGCAACAACGCCTGATAACGCCGGACCACCTCCTGCCCCTCCTCGTCATGCCAGTCTTGAGGCTGAGCTGCGATCGCAAAAAAAGTTTCCAGGGTTTCCATCGTCACAGGCAAGTCGGGGGCATGCCCCGTTAGCCGCAAGAGGGACTGAAGAGACAGATCAGCCAGCACCTGGTCCTGCCAGTGCAGAACCGTAAATGGATAATCTGTCTCACTCACATACCGCAAACCCTCAGAAGCTTTCTGGAGTTGCCGGATGACCTCAACTGGTTTCATTGAGCCCAGAGGATCAACCGCGTATCGTAAGGACTGGCGAGATACTCATGCTTGGGCAGCACCCGCAGGGAAAGCCCCTGGAGACCGCTGCTCAGATAAGTAATATTCGCGGTGTAGATACAGTGGCCCTGGGAGTCCTGCCCTTGGTAGTCCATCACCACCGAAATCCCATTCGCGATTTCGCCATCCGTATTGACAGTGCCCTGATAAAGCTCGACCTGGACATCATTGGGCGTCAACGTGCTCAAATTCAGGCAGGCTTTAACTGCAATGGTTTGATTCACCTGGATCTCCGCTGGAACAGCGGCTTCTACCGTCGCACTAGCATCCGCCCCAGAAACATCCACATCCTCAATCTTGATGTTGTACCAGTGCTCAAATAGTTTGGTGTGCCAGCGGGCCAACTCCTTCGCCGGAGCATAATTGTCGGCAATCATCGTGTGGTAGCGATCGCTGGCCGGGAAATAGCCTCGCATGGCATAATCCCGCACCATCCGAGCGGTGTTGAACAGAGGGCAGTTTAGACGAATCGCCTGCTTCATCTTGGCCACCCAGCCCCGGGGAATCCCCTCTCCGTCCCGTTGATAAAACAGGGGAACCACTTCCTGTTCCAGTAAATCGTAGAGTGCGTTGGCCTCCACCTCATCCTGGTAATCCGGGTCGCTATAATCCTCTCCATGGCCGATCGCCCAGCCCGTGCGCACATAATCCGCTTCATCCCACCAACCATCCAGCACACTCAGATTGGGTAACCCATTCATGGCTGCCTTCATACCGCTGGTGCCAGAGGCTTCCCGAGGACGCCGGGGAGTGTTCAACCAGACATCGCATCCAGCAACCATCAAACGGGATACGTAGATGTCATAGTCCGGGATGAAAACTACATGGCGACTCATGCCCTCTTCCCGAATGTAGTGGACAATTTGCCGGATCAGTTCTTTGCCGGGACTGTCCTTGGGGTGAGCCTTACCTGCAATCACAAACTGTACGGCTCGATCGCGGTTAAGCATGATCCGTTTAATCCGGTCCAGATCCCGGAGAAACAGGGTGGCTCGCTTGTAGGTGGCAAACCGTCGCGCAAATCCGATCGTCAGCACGGATGGGTCAAGGACATCCTGGGCATTGCCAATCTCCACTGGAGATGCTCCTCGTTCCCGCAGGCTCTTCTGCAAGCGATCGCGGACAAAGACCACCAGTTCCGAGCGACAGCGTTCGTGGTTGCGCCAGAGTTCCTCATTGGGAATGGACTCTACCCGTTCCCAGAGGGGATGATCGGTCGGGGCATCGGACCAGTTTGGTCCCAGATAGCGATCGTAGAGTTCTTGGGTAGACTTGGCGACACAACTGCGGGCATGGACCCCGTTGGTAATTGAGGTAATCGGCACCTCATCTACAGGCACATGGGGCCAGAGATTCTTAAACATTGACTGGGAGACGATCCCATGCAGCCGACTAACCCCATTCACAAAAGTAGCCAATTTGATCGCCAGGATCGCCATACTGAATGGGGAAGCGAGATCTCCCGAATTCTCCCGACCCAAGGCCAAAAACTGTTCTCGGGAGAGGCCAAAAATCTGGGCGTAGTAGCCCAGGGAGTGCATCACCTTGTCAGCGGGGAAGAGGTCGATTCCGGCAGGAACAGGAGTGTGGGTGGTGAAAATCTGGCTGGCTTTGGCGACCTGTCGGGCTTCTACAAAGGTCAGACCCTCGTCCTGAATCATCATGCGAATCCGTTCCAGGGCCAGGAAAGCGGAGTGTCCCTCGTTCATGTGATAAACCGTGGGAGTCAGGCCCAGGGCTTTCAGCATGCGTACGCCGCCAATTCCCAGCATCATTTCCTGGTCAATCCGCATATCAATATCCCCGCCATACAACTCATCGGTGATGTCGTGGTCGTAGGGGTTGTTGGGCTCTATATTCGTATCCAGTAGGTATAGGGGGACGGTCCCGACCTGGATCCGCCAGATGCGGGCATAGACTTTGCGACCGGGGTAATCTACTGCAATCCGCAGTTCAGAGCCATCTGGATTCCGTTCCAGGTGCAATGGCATATTATAAAAGTCATTGATCGGATAGCGCTCTTGCTGCCAGCCATCCGCATTCAGGTACTGGGCAAAATATCCTTCCTGATACAGCAGACCCACTCCCACCAGGGGTAACCCCAGGTCGCTGGCTGATTTCAAATGATCTCCGGCCAGCACCCCCAGGCCCCCAGAGTAAATGGGCAGGGAATCGGTCAGGCCAAACTCAGCCGAAAAATAGGCGTAGCAATTTTGTAGAGGCGGATTGCCTCCATCCTGGCTCCTGGCTTTTGCTTCTCGCTGTCGCCGATACCAGGTTCGCTCTTGAATGTAGTCGTCCAACTGCTGGGCTGCCCGCTCCATGTGGGCAATGAATCCTTCATCTTCTGCTGCTTCGCGCAGTCGATCCTGGCTGATGGTTCCCAGCATCAGGGCTGGATTGTGACGGCTGGATTCCCACAGATCCCGATCCAGACGGCGGAACAGATCTTTAGCATCGAAGTCCCAATCCCAATGGATGTTGTAAGCCAGTTTCCTGAGCGGTTCCAGCCGAGTCGGCAGGGAGGGGGAGACATTGAAGGTACGAATAGGCCGCATAAGTGATGGAGGCTCCAAGTCTGACTATGGTCATTCTCCCTCTGTTTTCTCAAAAGTCTGCTGCTTTTAACACTGTTATCAGTTATGGGTCGGGAGAGAGGTGTACTATTGCTGTTCGTACAGGGTGAGGAGAGACGATCCCTGGAGAGCGGTGTTTAAGGGAGCCGCGATCAATCGTGTCTTTACAGGGTTTCCAGGAGGGTGAGCAGTTCTCGCTCGAAGGCGACCTGGGCCCGGTTGGTTCGACCACCGACGTAGAGTTTGCCCTCTTCCTGGAGAGCCCAGATCTGGGAGTGGGAGGCGTAGCTCATCATGACTCCGAGCATTAGTAGTCCAAAGCCAGCGTAGACGATCGGGATCCCTGGATCGGCTTTAATCTGGAGGCCGGTACTGCCCACGACTTCCAGCACGGCCAGGGTCACACCGTTGACTTCGGTGGACATACCACTGCGCACGGTGGAAACTAGCTTGCCACTGGTGTCATAAATCAGCAACATACCCTGTAAATCCTTAGCTAGAAGGGACAAACCACTACTCAAATCGGGTTTGGTGGGAATCCAGGTCCCCCAGAGGCGGCCCTTACCTTCTGTCTCCAGGGGAGCCATGGGCAGGTTGAAGACAGGACTATTGTTCACCTTGGCTCGAATCGCCGCGATCGCCCAATCAGCCTGATAGAGGGTCACACCCCGGTAGCGCAGGGGTTCGTTCACATGAATCGTCTTGTGCTTCACTTCCCGGCCCTGGCGATCCAGAACTGAGAGATCGGAGTAGAATTGGTCGATCGTGCCGCTGGGGGTGTAGTCGATCCAGAAGCGGTTGACGCGCACGGACCAATCTTTGGGAATCTGAGCAGCAGCCAGGGGACCGGCATCCAGTACGTTCTTGATCTGGAAGGTGTCGCCACTGGGAACCATTTCCTGGGCAGAGAAACCGGTCATGGCTCCCCAAATGGATCCCAGCAAAATAATCAACATACTGATGTGAACGACGATCGGGCCAATTCGTCCCATCAGCCCCTTGCGGGCATAGAGTTTGTCTTCTGCTTGAAAGATGCGGTATCGTCGTTGCTGCAGCAAGGGTACCAGTGACTCCCAGGTTTTCGCTTCCAGTTCTGTACTCAGGGCCAGTTTCTCAAACTGGCGAGGCTGATCATAGAACTTCCACTGGCGGGCTGCTTTCAGCGCTGGAATCTGGCGGGTGAAACTGCAGGCCGTTAGGCTACTGCCAAACAGGATCAGGATGGCGAGAAACCACCACGTCCGGTAGACATGATCCAGACCCAGGGTCAGCAACACTTTCCAGGTGAGGAAGCCAAACAGGGCGGGATGTTCTGGGTAATTGGCCTGGTAAAACTCTGAGGATTGGCCCTGCTCAATCACCGTTCCGGCGATACTGAACAGGGCGATCGTCAGCAGCAGGACGATCGCCAGCCGCAGATCCGCTAGCAAGGGCAGTAATTCCCGCTGCAAGAAAGTGACAAGACCTGGGTTGGAGTTAGATACGTCGGGCGATGCAGATGTCATCGATTAGAACCCCCTTGCAGGCATGAATCGGAATAGGAGAGAAAATACACCAAAGCCTACCAGCAAGGCCCCACTGGCAGGGGTGATCCAGGTAGACCATTGGCGGAGTTCCAGTAATTTCTTGATGGAAGCTGTAAAGGTACCAGCCAGAATCAGGGGTGCAACATATCCAGCCGTGTAGGACAGAAGCAAAATCCCGCCCAGGATCGCATCTCCAGTGGTTGAAATCCAAGCTAGCAGGGTGGCCAGCACAGGGGTACTGCAGGGGGAGGCCACGAGGCCAAAGGTCAGCCCTAATAGGTAAGACCGAACCCCAGCCGGTAAATTCTGGGACACTTCAATGCCATTCAGAGAGGGCAGGGGAATCGGTAAGGCTTCCAGCAAATTCAAGCCCATCAGAATGGCTACCACACTGACCACGATCGGCAACCCGATCCCGACCTGACCATAAACTCGCCCCAGGACGGCGGCCCCAATGCCTAATCCGGCGAGGGTGGTGGCAAGACCCAGGGCAAACCAGGCAGATTGAATGGCGGCTCTCCATCGGGTCTGGGTTTGGTAGCCCCCAATATAGCCCACTGTAATTGGCAACATGGAGAGCATACAGGGCGTCAGGCTGGTCACCAACCCGGCAGCAAAAATAATACTGATACTGAGAACTGTAAGGTGACCTAATTGATTGGCAACCAGTTGATTGGCGAGTTGCTGCAACTCATACAGTCGAGTTTCAAGGCTTTCAAGCATGTTGTCCATCAACCGGGTAATGACTGCAGCCCGGGTAGTTTTTCCCTCATCTTATCGTCTGGACAGTCGCCGATCCATGATGGAGAGAACCTCTGCCTCGTTGCTTTCGCGGGCCACCCGCACCAGTAGTCCAGCACAAACCAGACTGGCAATCATCGAACTGCCCCCGTAGCTGAAGAGAGGAAAGGGCAACCCTGTGGTGGGGAGGGTTCCTGTGGCAACCCCAATGTTGAGCAGGGATTGGCCCACCATCAGGATCACGGTTCCGATCGCCACCAACCGATGGACAGGGCGGCGAGCTTTCAAAGCAACTTTCAGCCCGATCGTGGTATATCCCACCAAAAGGGTCAGAATGAACAGGCTGCCGATAAAGCCAAATTCTTCGGCAAAAATGGAAAAGATAAAATCTGTATCCGCGATCGGTAAGAAGGAGAGCTTTTGTTGGGAAAATCCATAGCCCACACCCCAGGGACCACCGGAGCCGATCGCCAGCAGGCTCTGAATCAACTGGTATCCATCCTGGGCCGGATCTGCCCAGGGGTTCAGGAAAGACATCACCCGCCGTCGCTGGTACTCCCGCAGACTGATGCTGGAAACGGCTAGGATAATCCCCCCCAGGGCCGTACCAATCATATAGCGGTAGGGAAGACCCGCAGCCAGGGCAATCAACCAGATCACCATCCCACAGAGGGCAGCTGTACTCAGGTTAGGCTGCAATAGAATAGCTCCCAGTAACAAGCAGAAGATCCCCAGCCAGGTCAACCGATTCCGCCACGGTGTCCGCCCCCATTGCCCGAAGACCCGCGCACTTTGCAACACCAGGAAAGGTTTGATCAGCTCTGAAGGCTGGATGGGAACCGGCCCCAGAGATAACCAGCGGGTTGCACCGTTGGCTGTTGCACCGATACCCGGAACAAAGGTGGCCAGAATCAGCCCCAATAGAAGCAGCAAAAACCAGTCGGCAATACCCAGGATGTAGCGCAGGGAAGAGTTCACGATCACATTGAAGCCCAACAACCCAATCACCACCCAGAAGAGTTGGCGTTTGAAGTAGTAGAGCCCATCCCCATGATCGGCGTCCCCGATCGGATAGGAAGCCGAATAGAGGACGATCAGGCCAATTCCGAGCCAGAGAAACGTGAGCCACTTGAGCCAGCGAGCTTCTACGGCCCACTCCTCCGTTGAGGGATCGAAGAAGGGGATCAACCGACGCAGTTCCATAGAATTCCATATCTGGTGCTGAATCCCTGCCAGTATAGCGGAACTCCGAAATTTTGCACCCCCATGGATAGGGTGCTTCATGCTTGAGTTCTCTCCATCCCTCCAGGGAGAGGTGGCCCGCAGGGCCGGGGTGGGTCTAGGAGGACACCGAAATAGGAGGAACTTCCAGAACGATCGGACCCAGAATTCCTTTCCGGAAGTCATTCAAGATCTGGGCAGCCGTTCGCTCCCGATCGCCCTGATATCGCTGCTTGGCCAGAGTTTCCAGGTATTCTTCCCCGCTCATCGTGGCGGCATCCAGACCATAGCGGGTCTCTAAAGGATTCTCGGTCATTAGGGCCGGATGATCTCGCCGGAGTCGATTCAACTCGTCTACCAGCGTCCAGGTAACCCGCTGATGATCATAGGCGGCTTCCCCGATATCATCACAAATCGCCAGCCTCAGCGCTGCCTGCTGATTGTTCAGGCGGGAGGGCAGAACACCGGGCGCATCCAGTAACTCAATCTGGTCTGAAATCCGCACCCAACGAAGTTGACGGGTGATTCCAGCCCGACGAGCACTCGCCACCACCCGCCGATTCAGCAACCGGTTAATCAGGGCCGACTTGCCCACATTAGGGAAGCCAATCACGACAGCCCGTACCGGTCGGGGCAGCATGCCCCGACCGTGCCGTCGCTGATTCACCTGATCTCCCACGACCTGGGCTGCCTGAGCAACAGCATCGACACCCTTACCATGTTGGGCATCTGTAAAGTAGGGGGTCTCTCCCTGGCTCCGAAACCACCCCGTCCAGAGCTGACGGGCTGTTTCCGGAATCATATCCACCCGGTTCAGCACCAGAATTCGGGCCTTACTCCCCACCCATTGAGGCACCTGGGGATGATGGGTAGCTAAAGGAATCCGAGCGTCTCTCACTTCCAGAACCACATCCACCTTTTTGAGCTGCTCCATCAGGGCCCTTTCAGCTTTGGCGATGTGGCCGGGATACCACTGGATCAGGGGGGAACTCATATATTTTGATTAAGCGGACTCGATCGAATTATCTTCTGCTTCAGAAGCTTTGTCAGACCGGGTAGCAAATTCAGAATACTTTTCTAAATCCTGCACGGATTCTACAGGAGGCATCTCAATCCAGTTTCCTGTCTCATGAAGTTTGTCTACGTAAGCATAAAACGCTTCCTGATCCTCTCGATGAGCAAGAACGTAATGATGCAGTTCCTGCTGATTCATGGTTTGAAAGTTGGGTTGACTCATTCAAAGATTCTTTAAGGAACAATCAGGACAGGACAGGGCGACAGGTTAATCACCCGATTTGTGACACTATCGCTGGCCCCTTCTTCGGTTAACCCCAATCCCCGGCAGCCCATCACGATCAGATCGGCGTTGATTTCCTCTGCCACATCACAGATGGCAAAGGCAGGGGGCTTGGCACTTTCTTCTTCCAGAGTTTCGGCGCGGATGCCTTCCTGAGAGAACAGGGACTTGGCACTTTGCAGCAACTCCGCGATCGCCTCCGGGGAAGACATCACCCCTCCACTGGCTTCAGCCGCCTGAGGCCTTTCCACAATGGAGAGAATAACCAGACGGCTATTAAACGTCTTCACGAGCTGGGCAACCGTCTCGGCGGCCTGACGCGATTCGGGACTCTTATCGATCGGAAACAGAACAGTCTTAAACATGGCGCGCTTTTAGAGACACAAGCTTGGGTAGAATTAAAGGTTGGAAATACCAATGGTTAGCAAGTTCAAGTGAACTGGCGGCTGGCTCAAAAAACAATTTTGATGAGTATAAATGCTTATCAAGAGTAGTAGGATGTCAATAAGTATAAAGACGCATTCAGGAGATATTAGCCGTGCCCAAGAAAACTGTAGCAGATCTGTCGGCGTCCGATTTATCCGGCAAGCGGGTATTGGTCAGAGTTGACTTTAACGTCCCTCTGGATGATCAGGGCAATATTACGGATGATACCCGCATCCGGGCAGCCCTACCCACCATTAATGAGCTGGCGTCTAAAGGGGCGAAGGTGATTCTGTCCAGCCATTTTGGTCGCCCCAAGGGGGACGACTATGCCTCTCGCGTCTCGGATAAATTCCGGTTGACGCCAGTAGCGGCTCGTCTAGCAGAACTGCTGGGTAAGCCTGTGGTCAAAACGGATGACTGCATCGGCGACGACGTGGCTGCGAAAGTCGGGGCCATGCAGAATGGGGATGTGTTGCTCCTGGAGAATGTGCGCTTCCACCCCGGTGAAGAGAAGAATGACCCTGAATTCTCCAAGCAACTGGCTTCCGTCGCCGATCTGTACGTCAACGATGCCTTTGGTACGGCTCACCGAGCCCATTCCTCCACGGAAGGGGTGACTCAGTATCTGAGTCCTGCCGTGGCTGGCTTCCTGATTGAGAAAGAACTGAAGTACCTGCAGGCGGCGATCGAATCTCCTCAGCGTCCTCTGGCGGCTATCATCGGCGGTTCTAAGGTATCCAGCAAGATTGGGGTGATCGAAACCCTGCTGGAGAAAGTGGACAAACTGCTGATTGGCGGCGGCATGATCTTCACCTTCTATAAGGCGCGGGGTCTGAACGTCGGGAAGTCCCTTGTAGAAGAAGACAAGCTGGAACTGGCTAAAACCCTGGAAGCCAAAGCGAAGGAAAAGGGTGTGGAACTGTTGCTGCCTACAGATGTGGTGGTGGCGGATGCTTTTGCGGCAGATGCCAAGGCCCAGACTGTTAGCATTGAGAATATTCCCGATGGTTGGATGGGACTGGATATCGGTCCCGATTCTGTGAAGGTGTTCCAGGCTGCTCTGACCCAGTGCAAGAGCGCGATCTGGAATGGCCCCATGGGGGTATTCGAGTTTGACCAGTTCGCTGTGGGCACGGAAGCGATCGCCCGTACCCTGGCTGATCTGACCAAGCAGGGCGTGACCACCATCATCGGCGGTGGCGACTCTGTGGCAGCCGTGGAAAAAGTCGGGGTGGCCGATCAGATGAGCCACATTTCCACCGGTGGTGGAGCCAGCCTGGAACTCCTGGAAGGCAAGGAACTGCCTGGTATCGCTGCTTTAGACGAGGCTTAAGCCTGGATCGATTGAATCTACCCGTTGCAATGGGGTGCGTGAGTTGAAGGCTGACGCACCCTTTTATAATCAAAGGTGGGCACCCTGACGATCGATCTCCAGCACCGTCACTGCGGCCTGAATGCTCTGTTCCTTCCATGCGGTTGCGATCGCTGCCTGCACGGCGGTTGCTGTGGGAGCAGAGGCCAGGGCCAGCAGGGTTGGACCCGCTCCGCTGATCACCAGTCCATAGGCTCCGGCGGCCAGGGCTGCCGATCGCACTGCCCCATATCCCGGAATCAGGGTTTCCCGGTAGGGCTGGTGAATCCGGTCCTGCAGGGCAGCCGCCAACCAATCTTCCCGACCGGCTTCCAGTCCCCGCAGTAATAATCCCAAATGGGCGATGTTGAAGATGGCATCGGCTCGACTGTAGTTGGGGGGCAACACTTTGCGAGCTTCGGCAGTAGAGAGTTCAAAATCAGGGATGGCCAGCACCGGCACGATCGTGTCATGCCAGGGAATCTCGCAGGTCACCCAGCCCCTGTCCTGGCCGGATGCCGTTAACTGACACCCCCCCAGAAAAGCTGGGATCACATTATCGGGATGGCCTTCGATCACAATGGCCAGGTCCATCAACTCCCGCTGGGTAAAGGGATGGCCCGCCAGGGTATTCGCACCCACCAGGCCCCCCACGATCGCCGTGGCCGAACTCCCCAATCCCCTCGCCAGGGGAACTCCCAGATGAATGGTGATCTGAACGGGGGGTGCAGGTTGTTGCAGGTGCTCAAACAGGCGAGCAAAAGCCTGGTACGCCAGATTACTGGCATCGGTTTTGACCCGATCGGCCTCCAGACCCGTGACCTCAATCTGAACGGCTGCTGTCAACCCCGACACTGCTGTAGAAAATGTAAACTGGTTGTAAAGGGTCAGAGCTGCTCCCAGGCAGTCAAAGCCAGGACCCAGGTTGGCAGTAGTAGCAGGGACTATAACAGAAACCGTTGGCATGATCGGTGCAGAGAGGTAGAGGGGCACTGCCCACCGTACACCGATCGGTCTTCCAGTTCAACTGATTTCACGACTCACGCTAGTTTCGAACGTACCTGACGGGTCAGAAGTTGAGTTTTTAGGCCGTAGGAGATGGCTTCCAGGGTGCGGGTCAGGCCCCCACTGTTGAGCATCTGAGGCACTTTGCCAGCCTTACTACAGGAGAGTTTGGCCTTCTCCGTTAGCTTATGACTGGTGTAAGTCGTGATGATAAAGACCAGGTCAGCGCTGATCAGATGGCTCTCGGCCTGTTCCCACAAACTGGGTCCCGAATCTGCATTACACCAGACTAAAACGACATTCGAGCCTCTCAGCTTGCTTCTGACTGCGGCCTCTAAGCGTTCGTGCCCCCCATAGATGACTACTTTCCCTTCCAGTTCCAAATAGGGATTGGGCTGTTTTTCACTCTTCCGATGGTGGGTTTGAGGCTTGATGTCATTGGTTCTACCCGTGCGAGAGCGATTCTCCATCGCTTTGGTATAGATGAAAAACAGCGCCTGCTCATGGGAGTTATCAATTCGGGCCACCGGTCCTCGGGCACTGGTTCGATTGATCTGATCGACCAGCGCCTCAACAACCTCTTCCAGGGCTCCCATTTCTTTCAATTCATTCAGATAGCCCCTAACGGTAATTGCGGCATCCGTGGCATCAAAGAAGTCTTCCTGGTCTCGAATCATTTCCAACAAATCGGCCTTTAAACCCTGTCGCCATTGTTCCAGTTCCCTTGAAACCTGGCGGTTGAGAATTTGTTCTTCCTCCTGCAGCAGGCGGGCATCTACCACTTGGGCAGCCAGCAAATAGACATTGTCCAGTTGTTCCAGCAAGTAGGTTTGTTTTTCTTCCAGTTTCTTGCGGGTTAGGCTATCGGTTACGCTATTGCTTTCGAATTTTTCGAGGGTTTGTGTGACCTGATCGAGGAGCAGGGTCAACCGATCGCGAATTTCCTGGACGGCAACCTCTACTTCTTGTTCTCGTTGCTGCTGAAGTTGTTTTTCTGCTAACTCAACCTCAGCGGAAGAGATCAATTCAGTCACAGATTGCTCAAGGTCGTCCAGGATAGAAATATTCATAAGGAGAAAAAAAGGCCATAACTCTTTAATTATGGCACTTTCAGGCTCATTGCCTGATGCCGTCGTTCTCGATCGCGGCATACCCATCTGCCGGGAGTAACCCTAACCAGGGGTCGGAACTGGGGGTCAGAAAGAGCTGGCTATAGACCCGATCGTTTAAGGTTTCAACCTGATCTGTAGTCTGACCTTCGACAAACCACTGGTGAATCTGGTTATGGAGCAAATACTCGTTCCGCACCGTATCCAGGGCTATGACGGCTTCAAATTTGCTGAGAAGAGCTCCAAATGGATCGGCGGTGGAAGCTGGCACAGATTTTGTGGCAGCCAGGAGGGAGGGGTTCTTGCTTCGCATCAGATTGCGACTGCTGGTATCCAGGCGGGCATCATCCCGGTGCAATTCAGCCAGTTTGACCCAGGCTGCCTGATCCGTCACGGTCTCTAGCAGGGTGCGATTTCGGGCAGCCGCCAGGGAAATCCGCATCAGCAGAGGCATTTCCACGACCATTTTGCTGACAGCAACCCGACTGGCTTCTTCAGCAGTTGGGACTCCCTCAGGCAGGGGAGCCAGCTTGGGCACTGCCGTAATCCCTGCCTGTTTCAGATCTGCAGTCCAGGCTGTCTGGATGGCAGCCAACCGATCGCGGTGATACTGCTGCAGGAAGCTTTCCCGGTCAGCCCCTTGGCGACGGCCATATTCTTGCACAGCCTGTTCTGCCTGCTGTAACTGGCGCAGGAAGGCCTGGGGGCCATAAAGCCCTGGTAGAGCGTCGATCGGACGCCCCGCACTATCCAGGATGTAGTGAATGCTGTTACCAGTCAGGGTTCGTTCCAGTTTGCGGCCATCTCCAAAATCAATACTGACCTTGGGAACGGGCCGAACAGATTGCCAATGCAAAACAAACCGCTCCCGCAGCACCTGGGACACCTGAGCATTCGGGTATAGAATGATGCGGAAAAAGCGACTGTTGGCACAACTGAGTTCCTCATCCAGGCGACCCAGTAAGCGTAGGGACAGAATCGGCTTCCCTTCTGCCTTCGCAATGGCCTTGGCCTGTTCCAGATCGGTATACCAGTAAAGCCGGGAAGCATGACAATCTCGCTGTTGACAGAGGCTATCCAGGGCTGCCCTTACTTCTGGCTGAGGCAATGTCCCTAGAGGCAGATTGAGCTGTTGGGCATAGGTTTGCAGAAAGGTCTGGAGGCCAGATGAACCCTGGGTCCGCAATGCTGCAATCTGGGCTGCTGCTGCTTCTGGGGTCTGGGCCTGGACAATTGGAGCGGCAGAACCAAGGGCCACGATCGTCAGAACTGCGGCAGAGCTGAAATACCCAAACCTCATAAACCCTCCTGCAGGGAAATTTTTAGTCACTATAGCGAATCAAAAGCGAGGGAAGACTTTACGGCAACTTAAGTTATTTCTTCTCAGAGAATCTGCGGACAACCTGACCGGCTCTACAATGAATCCAGTTCTGTGACGTAAACCAACCCATAATGTTGCCACGGGAAGATCTGCTGAAAGGCGTCGAGCATCGGGAAAGTATGGCCCAGGCGATTGATCAGGCGAATCGGGCGATCGCCACCTGGGAAGTTGTTCTGACTGATTTTCTTGCTCCTCCCGAACTGGCTGAGGTCCAGCAACGTTTCCAGCGCCTGACAGATATTCAACTCCTGGCTTGGGGCGGCTATCCCCAGGCCGAGCGGCAGCGGTTGGCGATTGCTCGCGCTGAACTGCCCCTGGAAGAATCTCAGGTGGCCGTGGCCGTGCTGGACATTGCCGGTAACTTCCTCTTCGATACCGCTACCCATCGGGATTTTCTGGGGGCTATGCTGGGGACCGGAATTGTCCGAGACAAGGTGGGGGATCTCATCGTTTTGGGGGAACGGGGAGCCCAGGCGATCGTGGTGCCGGAACTGGTGGAATTTCTGGAACTTCATCTGGTCCAGGTTCGATCGGTGCCAGTCCAGACTCGCCGCATTGATGCCAGTGCGCTAAAAGTTAGAGAACCCAAAAAGAAAGAGATGACAACTGTGGAGGCTTCGATGCGGCTGGATGCGATCGCCTCTGCTGGATTTGGCATGTCTCGCAGCAAAATGGCTGATCTGATTACGTCTGGGGAGGTCCGAGTGAATTGGAAAGAGGTTGCCCAAAGTAGCCATCAGATCAAGTCAGGAGACTTGATTGCGGTTCGAGGGAAGGGTCGGGTGGAAGTTGGAGACGTTGCCATCACGAAAAAGGACCGCTATCGAATTCATTTGACTCGGTATGTTTAAGTTCAGTATGTTTCGGGAGTTGACAGATTGTTAAGGTTCGAAAGATAACATTAATTAGGTGAGCATTTCTATCTGATCTCCACACTGGATCAGGCATTACTATTGAGCAAGTGTTATCAGGGTAAATGACAGATTGAATGGTTGGTGAAGTGTTGGACTGCCGCAACAATCCAAAATTAGTGATATCAATTCAATAGAATTCAATGCAGAAACAGATGGGATGGCCAGAGCGGGTTAAGTGGCACAAATCTCAAGGGTAATCCTGGTGCTGTTGGTTTCTACCTTGTTCCATCCAACCCACAGTTATGGCCACCTTAGCAGGAATTCTTATTACTAGAAGCAGCACCAATGTAGAATGAGGCAGGAAAATTTACATGACAGATCCAGATTCAAAGCCTTGTTCAAATTTTTTTTCTGGTCTTCTGATCAATTCCTTTTTACTGCTGACTTTTTTGACATTGTCTTCTCTTAAGCTGGATCTTCCGGGTCAATCTGCCGCAGGTCAGATTTCTAAGACTGATAAGCAGAAGAACCCAGGCCAGCAACCTGCCACAGGTCAGATTTCTAAGACTGATAAGCAGAAGAACCCAGGCCAGCAACCTGCCACAGGTCAGATTTCTGCACCGGATAAACCCAAAGAAAATAATCAGCAACCTGCCACAGGTCAGATTTCTGCACCGGATAAACAGGAGAAACCTAATCAGCAACATTTTTCTACAGTCATCTCGATATCAGTTGCCTCTCTAACTTTTGCAATTGCATTAGGAGGATTAGCGCTTTACTCTCGGGCCCGGGTAATCCGGCGATGGAAAGTAGCCGAGCGAGTGTTTCGGCGAACTGAAGCACTCAACCAAGCGATTCTGAAAGCAATTCCTGATTTGATTATGCGGCTCGATCGGCAGGGGAATTACCTTGAGGTGATTCAGGCTGAGGGTTTCAATACGTTTTATCCAAATTTAATCGGGAGAAATATCCGAACTGTGCTGCCTTCAGAAATGGCAGAACAGCGATTGCAACTCATTGAACGGGCCTTATCAACGGGAAAATCTCAGTCCTGCGACTATCAGATCTGGTTAGAGGGCCAATTGCATTACCAGGAAGCTCACATTACAGCCAATGGGGACAATGAGGTTCTGATCATTGTTCGAGATATCACTGAGCAAAGAAATGCAGAAGCTGCTCTGCGGGAAAGTGAAGAGCGTTATGCTCTGGCTGCTCAAGGAGCCAATGATGGCTTGTGGGATTGGAACCTGAGGTCTAAGGTTGCCTATTTTTCACCCCGATGGAAGGGCATGCTGGGCTGGATGGAAGAGGAGATTAGCAATAAGCCGGAAGAGTGGCTTAGCCGCATTCATCCGGATGATGTCGATCGGGTGAATCGTGAACTCAAAGCCCATTTCGATAATATGACATCCCACTTTGAAAGTGAGCATCGAATATTGCATCGAGATGGGAAGTACCGATGGGTGCTCAGCCGGGGCTTTGCAGTCCGAGATGAGGAGGGCCAGGTTTATCGGATTGCCGGGTCCCAAACGGATATTACTGAACGAAAAGTGGCGGAGCAACAGCTCATCCATGATGCGTTCCACGATACCCTGACTAATCTGCCCAATCGAGCCCTCTTCAAGGATCGGTTGCGTCAGATTATGGAACGAGCTCGCCGCCATCGAGACTACATCTTTGCCGTTCTGTTCCTGGATCTCGATCGGTTTAAAGTGATTAACGATAGTCTGGGACATCTGGTTGGGGATCAACTACTCACTGAGATTGCAAGTCGATTGCGAGCCTGCCTGCGGACCACGGATACGGTGGCCCGTTTGGGAGGCGATGAATTTGCGATTCTTCTGGAAGAGATCTCCGTGGTCAGTGATGCCACAGATGTCGCAACCCGAATTCAGCAGGAATTATCCCGTCCCTTTGATCTGAATGGCCATGAGGTATTCACAACCGTCAGTATTGGGATTGCCCTGAATGCACCCGACTATGACCAACCAGAGGATTTACTACGGGATGCAGACACGGCTATGTATCGAGCAAAAGCCTTAGGCAAAGCTCGTTATCAGGTTTTCGATCAGGCCATGCATGTGAAGGCAGTCACCCAATTACAAGTGGAACGGGATCTGCGCTGGGCGATCGATCGCCAGGAGTTGAGCCTCCGCTATCAGCCGATCGTCTCTCTGGGTACAGGTGCGTTGCTGGGTTTTGAAGCGCTGATCCGCTGGCAACACCCGGAACAGGGGTTTCTTTCCCCGGATAAATTTATTCCTGTGGCAGAAGAAACTGGACTGATTATCCCGATCGGGTTCTGGGTTTTACGAGAAGCCTGTCGCCAAATGCGGATCTGGCAGAAAACGCTCAAGCCCAATCCACCTCTGGTTGTCAGCGTCAACCTCTCCAGTAAACAGATTGCCCATCCCAATTTTGTGGACAGTGTCCGAGCGATTTTGCAGGAGACTGGTCTGGAGGGCAAGTTTCTGAAATTGGAAATCACGGAGAGCGTCATCCTGGAAAATGCCGATGCGGCGATCGATATTTTGCAACAAATTCAATCCCTGGGCATCCAGACTGCCATTGATGATTTTGGCACCGGTTACTCTTCCCTCAGTTATTTACACCGGCTTCCCATTGATACCCTCAAGATCGACCGCTCGTTCATTAACCGGGTTGACTCCGATGGAGACAAACTGGAACTGGTGAGAACGATCGTCACCCTGGCCTGGAATTTGGGGATGGATGTGGTTGCCGAAGGGGTCGAAACCAATATGCAGTTAGCTCAGCTCAAAGCCCTGAAATGTGAGTTTGCTCAGGGATATCTCTTTTCTGTGCCGCTGGATATTGGTGCCACAACGGCCTTTATCCAGCGAAGTATCGGTATGGAAGTCCAGACGTCTCAGAATGATGATGATGAGACCAGAATGTGGTAGCCCAAGCCATGCCAGCAGGCTGCTGACCCGACTAGAATTAGAGAAAGTTAAACAGACGGGTAACTTCGATGATTCCAACCGTAATTGAAACCTCAGGTCGGGGTGAACGTGCTTTTGATATCTACTCTCGTCTGTTACGGGAGCGCATTGTATTTTTAGGGCAGGCGATCGATGCGGAAGTGGCTAACTCTATCGTGGCCCAACTACTATTCCTGGAGGCCGAGGATCCAGAACAGGATATCTACCTCTACATCAACTCTCCCGGTGGCTCGGTGACCGCAGGTATGGGTATTTTTGATACCATCAACCACATTCGACCAGATGTTTCAACCATTTGCATCGGATTGGCAGCCAGCATGGGGGCTTTTCTCCTGACCGCTGGGACCAAAGGCAAACGCCTCAGCCTGCCCCACTCTCGAATCATGATTCACCAACCGTTGGGAGGGGCTCAGGGACAAGCCACGGATATCGAGATTCAGGCGAAGGAAATCCTGTATCACAAGCGCCGGATTAACGAAATTCTGTCGGAGAGAACTGGCCAACCGATCGATCGGATTGAACAGGATACTGAGCGGGATTTTTTCATGTCGGCAGCAGAGGCTGTAGAGTATGGCCTCATCGATCGGGTGTATAACCGTCGGCCTTCGGCTTCCCAACCGGTGAACTAGACACTGCTGGCAAGCATTTATACCTTCAGGAAAATTGGACCCCCCTATCTGTTCTCAGAAGTCAATTTCAATCCCCTCCCAGGAGCAGGGACTATTCATTTTCTAGAGACAATTTCCCTCCCTCGCGGTCAGGCTCTGCTGGGGTGGGTCCAACCTGAGTGGTGGCCCGCAGAACTGGAGAGCATCTGGGTCCATCTATCCTCAAGGTGAAGGCTGCGCCTGCAAATAGTGCAGAAAGTCCAGCAGTTCCTCATCCGTCAGGTGCTGGCGCGATCGCTTGCCGTAGGTGGCCTTCAGGTGCTGGCGACCCTGTTCATCACTCCAGCCCAGTCGCTTGATTTCAACGGTTGTTTGGGCAATCACATCCGACATATCGATCGGGGGAGGGGAGTTACGCTGCTCAACCGGTGGCAACGCAGCACTTTCCACTACAGGGCCATCTGTTTTCGGATCCAACATAGCGGGCTCACCCTCTGCCTCCTGATTGAGTGCAGGCCGTTCCAGAATCGGGACTGTTTTCGGACGCGACGGGGCTGGCTCTGCCTCCTGGGGCAAAGCAGTAGGGCTGATCGGCTCTGCCCAGGCATTGGTTTCTTGGGCAGGGCTGGGCAGAACTGCGGAGAGGGATAAGGAGGGAAGATTAGCAGGTCCAGCACCAGAGCCCGATCGGTCCACAGTAGTTGCCTGTAGCTCTGAGCCATAGGGGATCAGGGGTGCAATATCCAGCATTGCCATTGCCCGAATTCTGGCCCGATCTTCAGCAACTTCAACAGTATCAGCCCCGGCCAGACTGGTAACCAGCGTTGTTCCATCCACTTGCAGAGAAACACGTACCATACAGGTTCCATTGCAGACTTCCAGTAGCTCAGAAATCATGCTGCCAGTCGGATAACGAACTCGGAATTGAGCGAACAAAGAACTCTGGACAATTTTTGGTGTTCCAGCTAACATTTTCTAGATTTTCAGATGAGAGTTAAGCTTGATTAAGAAACCATTGCTACTTAGCCTGATTGCTTCTAATCGCAATTGGCTAACGGGCAACCATTCAAACCAATAATGTTAGATCAATTCTTAGATACTCCGATTCAATTTGGCTTCGACACCCTGGCCCTACTGGTTATCCTCATCGCCCTGGAAGCCGTCCTTTCGGCAGATAATGCGATCGCCCTGGCAGCCCTTTGTCAGGGTCTGGAAGATGGAAAACAGCAACGTCAGGCCCTTAATTTGGGTTTGGCAGTGGCTTTCTTACTCAGGGTCCTGTTGATTTTAACGGCTTCCTGGGTGACCAAGTTCTGGCAGTTTGAGCTAATGGGGGCTGCATACCTCTTGTGGCTGGTGTTTCAATACTTTACCTCTGAACAGGGCAAAGACCACGAACACCATGGTCCTCGCTTCAAGTCTTTGTGGCATGCGATCCCCGTGATTGCGGTCACAGACCTGGCGTTTTCCCTGGACAGCGTCACGACTGCGATCGCAGTCTCTCAAGACACCTGGCTGATTATTACGGGTGTTGTGATCGGTATTATTACCCTGAGATTCATGGCTGGGTTATTCATTCGTTGGCTGGATGAATTTGTCCATCTGGAGGATGCCGGGTATATCACCGTTGGTCTGGTTGGCTTTAGACTTCTATTGCGGGTCTTTGATTCTAAGCTGATTCCCCCAGAGTGGTTAATGATTTCTCTGATTGCGATCTTATTTGTCTGGGGCTTCTCCAAGCGTAAAATCCTGGATGCCCCGATCGACAAAGGTCAACAATCCTCCACAAGCCAACAATCCCCCGTAGCAGAAGACTCCAACCTTTAAAGAACCTACCTCCAATGTGACGCATTTCTTGTCCTTAAAGATTATCCTCGGCCTGGTTCCGTAGAAATCGTTCAGTAGATTTACTTCGACTAGGTTCAGCTAGGACGCTACTTCATGATGCAATTACAGATGTTTGTTGGGGGTTGGATCTGACATTATTACTCGGTATAGGCCTGTTGATCATCAACTGAAAAATTCTAATATCTCCTGAGTGCTGGCCAGTCAAAAGTTGCTGGAAGTGGAGCAGTCTGGGTCCTGGGATTTTATTCAGGTTGTTGGATAGGTTTTTATTCAGTTCAAAGGCATATTCTGATGCAGAACTTGAATCAGGGCACTTCTTTCTACAGTATCTACCAGGGTAAGCGGGTGATCCAACTCAGAGCAGGCTGTGATGATTATCCCGAGCTCCGGATTATCAGCACGTCCCGCTCCTATGAGTCAGCCTATCACGTGGCTAAAGTGACAGCCGAGTTCAGGAATGTGCCGTTTGAAAATCTTGTTCCTCTGGAGTTGCTGGAACCGGAAACTGGCTTAAAAACTGGTTCTACGTAATTTTTCAGCCCTTTCATCACGTCTGTAGGTTTTCTCAGGGGTGACAATTCTGATGAGACTTGCCTGCTCTAGCAGGGTCAGAAAATCACCCCGAGACGCCTCAACTGTCAGCTCCTTTAAAGGTGTCCGTGGAGCAATTGGACCCAATCACGTCTCAGGGTAAAACAGCTACCACAGCTTTACGGAATTTTATAAATTATTCTGCCCATTCCGGGCACTATAGCTTTATAGAAAATTTACAAATGGCGCTGGTAGCTCCATCCACAATTTCTGCACATTTAAAATCTATTCTTACAACAGGTAAGTGATGTATCAGGACGATGAGCAAACGGCCATGACTCCAAGTGTGGAATCCAGCGCGATCTTAATCGTGGACGACAATCCAACCAATTTAGAAGTCCTATCTGAAACACTGGCTCAGGAAGGATTCCAGATTGCCGTTGCCGTTGATGGAGAGAGTGCCCTGGAGCAGGTCAAGTATCATGTGCCTGAATTAGTCCTGTTAGATGTCATGATGCCTGGAATCGACGGATTTGAAACCTGTCGGCGTTTGAAGGCAGATCCGCGCTCTCGAGACATTCCAATCATCTTCATGACCGCGCTCTCGGATACAGAGAACAAACTCAAGGGGCTGTCCCTGGGGGCTGTAGATTACGTCACCAAGCCCTTCCAGGGCGAAGAAGTTCTGGCCCGAATTCGAATTCACTTACAAATTCGTAACCTGACCCAGGTGCTGGCCGAGCAAAACAACGTGCTCAAGCATGAAGTTGAACAGCGGCAGAAGGCAGAAGACGCATTGTTACAACTGAACCAGAGTTTAGAGGAGCAGGTTGACAAGCGCACCTCAGAATTGAAAGAGGCTCTCCAGCAACTTCAGCAAGCCCAGATGGAAATGATGCAGCAAAATAGAGAGCTGGAGAAGCGCGTCGAACAACGGACCACAGAATTACGGGAAGCCAAAGAGGCTGCTGATGCAGCTAACCGGGCCAAGAGTGAGTTTCTTGCCAATATGAGCCATGAAGTTCGCACTCCCCTCAATGGCATTCTGGGCTACACCCAAATTATGCAAACCTCCAAAGATTTGCCTAGCAAAGTTCGTAAAGGTGTCAATGTCATCCATCAATGCGGCACCCATTTATTGACCCTGATTAACGATATCCTCGATATCTCTAAGATTGAAGCCCAAAGAATGGAGCTGTGCCCGATCGGCTTTCATCTGCCTTCTTTTCTGGAAGCTGTAGCTGAAATTTGCAGTATCCGGGCCAATCAAAAGAAAATTGCCTTTATTCATCAATTAGATGCTTATTTGCCGGAAGGGATCTATGCCGATGAAAAGCGATTACGGCAAGTATTGATTAATTTGTTGGGCAATGCCGTTAAATTTACTGAGAAAGGAGGCGTAACTTTCAAGGTAGAGGTTGTGCAACGAGCAGACATTCTTACCCCTGATGCCTGCGACTGGATATTTCCCATGGATTCCAGAACTAAACTCAGGTTCACGATCGAAGACACGGGCATTGGTATCCCTCCAGAGCGGCTCAGAACAATTTTCAAGCCTTTTGAGCAGGTTGGTGCGGGCAAACTTCATTCAGAAGGAACAGGTCTGGGGTTGGCTATCAGCCAGAGACTTTTGAACCTGATGCAGAGCCAGATTGAAGTCACCAGCACACCGGGAAAGGGAAGCACTTTCTGGTTTGAAGTCGAACTCCCAACGACCTCTTCCTGGCGATTGGTGCAGGAAGTAACCTCCCAGGGAACTATTGTTGGCTTTACCGATAAGCCTCGAACAATTCTGGTGGTCGATGACCGCTGGGAAAATCGTTCCGTCATTGTCAATCTGCTCCAGCCCTTAGGCTTCCAGGTCGTTGAAGCAGCCAATGGAGAAGAAGGGATTGCCAAAGTGTTGGAAGTACAGCCGGATTTGCTGATTGTTGATTTGGTGATGCCAGTGATGGATGGTTTTGAGATGGTGCGTGAACTGCGGCAATTACCGCAAGGAAGGGATCTTGCTATTATTGCTTCTTCCGCCAGCGTATTCGAAGGGGATCAGGTTAAGAGCCTGACTGTCGGCGCAAATGAGTTTCTGTCAAAGCCAATTGAGGCAACCTCTTTGCTGGAAATGTTGCGAACACATCTCAACCTGGAATGGACTTATGAGAAACAGACCATGGAGGTGAAGCGGCGGGAAGATTTCCCTGTTGCAGTAGAGTCCATGACTCAAAATCTGATCTTTCCACCAGTAGAATTCTTGATTAAATTACAAAATTTGGCCAGGAAAGGGGATATGGATGGAGTTTTAGAGGCTTCTTGCAAACTAGAAAAAATGGGGGAAAATTTCGCGCCATTTTCACACAAAGTAATTGCCCTTGCTGAAGGTTTTCGGGTTAAAGAATTGCAATTATTTATCTCCGAATGTATGGCTCATCCAGCCTCATTGACTGATTACTGTGCGGAAGGATAGCAAAATTTCTCCAGGGTGGATTTACTAATTCATCTACAATACGTCGTTCCCTGAATAGGTTATGGACCTTACTATGATGGATTTATATGAGTCTATCACTGACTTAAGTACTTGTATTATCTTGCTGGTGGATGACAATCCAACCAACTTATCTGTACTTTCCCTGGCCCTCAAACAAGTTGGGTTTAAAGCCAGGGTTGCGGTTGACGGTGAAAGCGCGATCGAACAGGTGGAGGAAGACCCACCCGATCTAATTTTGATGGATATTCAAATGCCCGGAATGGATGGGTTTGAGG